>DUSX01000001.1 GCA_012842395.1 Bacillota bacterium | reverse complement strand
GGCAACTATGCCACTATGAGGGGCAGAATCTCAACTGCATCCCGCTAGCCGGGATAGGGAGGGGGGCAACATGCGAGTTTGGCTTCATGAGTGGAAAGGCAACGAGTGGGGCTGGAATGCGTGGAGCCTCGACCACACCGGGTTTGCCACGTGGGCGCCCACGCGCGACGAGGTCCTTCTGCGTGTGCCCGGCAAGTTCGATGAGTACCAGCAGTGGTTGGCCCGCCATGGATGCAGCGCAGTGGAGGCGGAGGCTGCCCCGGGCGACATCACTGTCGTAGAAGAGGTGTCCGGTAACGAGGTGCTCTTTGAGCATGATCTGGCTCCTGCTACGAGTGACGAGATCGCGGAGTGTCTTAGGTTACTCAGCTACTCGAGGCAAGACCTTGTAGCCACCGTCGAAGGTCTTCCCGACTCGGTCTTGGACTGGGACCCACCGTATCGTCAGTTTGCAGAGTGGGCTCGCTGGCGCACCATTCGACAGATCGTTGAGCATATCGCTCTGACTGAAGTGGGCTATTACCTTCCTGCCATCGGTTACTCGGGCCCGGATCCAACTAGCCTGGTCGGTGGTGCTGGCGCCGACTGGCGCGAGCAGTTGCTGCGGAGCAGGCGCGAGACGGAACGCTTCTTGACGCAACTGGCCGGCTCACACGATACGGCGCGGGTGACCAGGGGGGAAGAGGACTGGTCGGTTCGAAAGGTGCTTAGACGACTCGTAAGGCATGAGCTTCTTCATTGGAAGAGCATTAGGCGGATTGTCCGGGACTACGGTGATCAGGAGCCTCCGGGCTGAATCGTGCCAGACATGTTAGGACCGGAAATGAGGTCTCCGATGCGCTGAAGACCCAGTTCATTGTCGAGGTCAGGCTCAAGCGTCACGAGGTACCAAGCTTTGGCGCCTATCCGTTCTGCCTGCTTGCGATCCTGATTCTGTGCTCTCAGCGGTGGGAGAGCCTTCTGCTCGAGCCCTATGCAGGGAGAGAAAGTGCGAGGCGAAGCGCCGAAGAGATGGACGACGTCGCTCGACCCCTGTGGAGGGAAAGAGTCCTGCAGCGACCGGAGTTGGATCAGTGACGACGGACGACGCGTGGTCACCGATCGCGCGGGCGGAAGGAGGCTCGGACTAGATGACCCAACGGAACGGCGTCGAATAGGATCGTGCTCAACAGGACCACGCGCGTCACGATCAGGATCATGTTCAAGAGAGCCATATCAAACAAGATCGTGATCGGCAGGACCGTGCTCAGCAGAACCGTGTTCAACAGAGCCGCGTCGGGCTCTTTGATCGCTGGGCAGCTGATTATGACCGCTCCGTACAAGAAGACGGGGAGTTTCCATTCGCTGGATATGAAGATGTGCTGACCGCGGTTGTTGAGTGCGCGTCGGTAAGGCCAGGGATGCGGGTATTGGACGCGGGGATTGGGACTGGCAATCTGGCCGAGCGATTCGTGCGAGCTGGAGTTGATCCGGTTTCGTGGACACTCCAGGGCTACGCGACGGACTGTCTGTCTTCCTTGTGATTTCTCTCTGTGATGGCCCATCACGTTTCATACTCCGCAGGACGCAGATATCCGAGGGTCGAGTGCCGACGCTTCCGGCTACAAGACCCCTCGATGTATCCGAAGATGGCCGAGGCCAAAGCCTGACGGCTTGGCCAGCTGCGCCGGTCGAGTAGCTCGGTCTCAAGCGTGGCAAAGAAGGCTGCGACTTTTCTTAGAATCTCACGCTCCTCGCGCAAAATCCTGTTCTCTCGGCGAAGCCGGGTGAGCTCCTCCCTCTCGGCAGTCGTTAGCCCTTCACGCTCCCCAGCATCGATCTTAGCCTGCCTGGTCCAGTTACGCAGCGACTCCACTGATACCCCCAGGTCTCTCGCGATCTGCGCCATAGGCTTCCCGCTCTCGCGGACCAGGCGAACTGCCTCTGCCTTGAGCTGTGGCGGATATGGCGGCTTCGTCTGTGGCATGTGGACACCCCCCCCTTGAAGATTACGCCTCCAAGCCCCTATGTGTCCACGAAACCGGATCAGGCTCAGCCTCGTACCGCGTTCTAGACATCTCATCCTTGCCATGGATTCGGTGTCTCTAGTTCGGTGAGGCGGGAGAATTCCCATTCGGACCCCACGGTGGGTTTTACAACCGGCCGCTCCGCACTCTCGCCGTAGTCTCAGCCAGGCGCAGAGGCCCAATCACAAGTTTTGCGGATGCGTTGACGTCATGTTGGCAGTGATGTGGCAGGATTAAGTGAATCGGTGGCGAATACAGAATGTTAGAGCTAGATGAACGTGGCACGGAGATAGGGAGAGGGCCACTCATGGAGCCTTTGCGCTTCATTTGTGCGCCCTCGTTCTCTGTCATGCCCGGTTTGGATGGAGGTGATGTGTTGGCGATACTAGGCCGGCCGCAGCCTGCGTCCGGCAGGTCAGCCGGCCACATTGTGCAAGCTAGATGGATTCTGCTTGAAGGGGAACGCCACGATCGTCGCGGTTGTATCATGGCAGTTGGCCATCATCGAGCGGTAGGAGCGATATTCTGTGCAAGGAGGTAGTCTGATGAAAAGGCTTCTGGTGCTGGTCTTGGCGGTCATAATGATGGCGTCTGCGACGCTTTCAGCCGCTCCGGCGAGGATCGAGCCTGAGCTGAGCGTAATTACCCCCGTTGCCAGTTTTGTCAGCGTAGCTGCACTCGATGCTTTTAAAGTGTGGGCCAAGGAGAAGTACGGTGTCGACGTAAAGACCAACTATACCGCCAAAGGCACTCAGCTGGCGGTGGGCTTGATCCGCGAGTGGGGTGCGAACCCGCAGGCCGACATAGTGTGGGGCGGCGAGACGGTGCTCTACGACATGTTGGCAGCTGATGGATTTCTGATCAAACACGAGGTTCCTAAGCAACTGCTGGACCGTATACCCGATACTATGGGCACACCCAAGCCCATGCCTCTGAAGGACCCCAAAGGCTTCTGGGTCGGCACTGCGCTTGAACCCTACGGTATCGTGTACAACGAAGGCCTTGTCACAAGGCGGCTGCGAGCCACACCGCCCAAGACGTGGGAGGACATGCTGGCCAATCCTAAGTTCAAGGGCCAGATAGCTCAGTGCACGCCTGACAACTCCAGTTCGAACCATGCGACCTACGAGGTCATTCTGCAGAAGTACGGCTGGGAGAAGGGCTGGGAGTGGCTTTCGAAGTTGGCCGCCTACACCGGACAGTTCGTCGCAAGGTCAGTCGATGTTCCCGGCGTGGTAGCCAAGGGCGAATATGCGCTAGGCTTTGCAGTCCCCAGCTACATGGCGTTTGAGAACTTCCTCAACGGAGCCGACATCAGGTTCATTGCCCCTCCGGGAGCATATGTCACACCTGAGCCGATCGCCATAATCAAGAACTGCAAGAACCCCAATGCCGCCAAGGCTTTCATTGAGTTCCTGCTCACGGATGAAGGTCAGAGGTTGTTCATCGAACGCGGTCTCTTCCCGGTGGTGCCTGAGCTGCGCGTGGAAGGCCCTCCCGGATCCACTGCTGAGCTTGCGGTCACGTTCTATGGCGGTCGGAGGAGCTACTTTGAGGGCACCGTGGAGAACACTTACGACAACGCATTGTCGCAGAGCAGAGAGAGCGAAGTCAACAAGTACTTTAGAGAGAACATCTTTGCCAAGCTAGATGCTCTGAAAGCCAAGTACTGATCAGCTTGATAGTATGGATTTCCGAGAGAACCTACGGGCGAGTTCGTCTCGCCCGTGGGTTTACTCTGGGCAGTCGCTTGACTTGAGGTGAAGTGCATGGATATTAGGCTCACTGGGGTCACGAAGAGGTTCAAGAATGTTGAGGCGCTGAGCCGAGTGGATCTGCACATAAAACACGGCGAGCTCTTCACCTTGCTTGGACCTTCAGGCTGTGGAAAGACAACTACCCTACGCCTTATCGCCGGTTTCTATACACCTGACGAGGGCAAGATCATGTTCGGCGACCGTGAGGTCCAGGCCATCCCAACATCCAAGCGGAACATCGGCATGGTGTTCCAAAACTACGCCCTATGGCCTCATATGACGGTGTACAGGAATGTAGCATACGGTCTGCAGTTCAAGAAGGTCCCCAAGTCCGAATGGCCTGGAATTGTCAATGAAGCCCTCACCAAGGTGGGGCTGGTGGGTTTCGAGACTCGTTATCCAGGGCAGTTGTCTGGAGGCCAGCAACAGCGTGTGGCGCTGGCAAGAGCACTCGCGCTCAATCCGGACGTCCTGCTCCTCGACGAACCTCTGTCCAACTTGGATGCCAAGATCCGAGGATCAGTGCGCGCGGAAATCCGTAAACTGCAGCAGTCATTGGGCATTACTACGGTGTATGTTACTCACGATCAGGAAGAAGCCCTCACGCTTTCGGACCGCATCGGCATAATGTGCGACGGCAGATTGGTTCAGGTCGGCACGCCGCACGATCTGTATGAGAGACCGGCGACACGCTTTGTGGCTGACTTTATCGGCACTAACAATCTTGTAGCCGGCACTGTGGAGGCTGTTGGCGAAGACATCACAGTCGTCACGGAGCTAGGCACAATCATAGGGTACAGCCACTTGACGGTCAAGCCTGGAGACAAATGCACTGTGGCATTCAGACCCGAAAACGTGGTAGTCCACACTGCACAACCTTCTGGGCAGGCTGGGCAGGACAACATCATACGCGGCAAGATAGGTTTTGCCAGCTACATGGGGAATACCCTGCGTTACGAAATGGAGCATGCGACCGGCCTCGTACTCAAGGCGGACATCAGGAATCCTCTCCATCGTGAGGAACTGGGTTGGGGCACCGATGTGTACTTCGCTTTTCCGAAATCTGCTGCACTTGTCATACCGGACTAGCGTGTTGGCCTTGACCATGGACAGGCAGGTGGTTGTCTGATGTCTTCAGGGAAGACAATGACTGGTTTGGGGAGATGGCTGAGGGCGTCCAGGCCATGGGTATGGCCCATATATCTATTTCTGCTCGTATTCGTCATATTCCCTCTCGTGAAGCTATTTGTCGACTCGTTTTCCACGGCCGACATACCGCTTTCTGCACTCAACGAAGTGGTTCTCACCACCGATCTGCTTGAGGAGAGGGTGCACGCCGGCGAAATGGAAGGCGCTTCGGCGGCTGCCCATGACATAGCGCTTCAGCTAAGCAGGTGTGTTGACACTATCGACCGCATGATAGGAGCGCTTGGCAGGGCAACGTTCCCTCAAGATGAGTTGATAGCAAAATGGCAGGATGCCAAGGACCGTGTGGCGCAGAAGGCGTCATCGATGGCCGAAGTTCAGCATGATCCGGAGGCCGCCTTGGCCGAAGCCAAGGAAGCCAGGGCTTTGGTCCAGGAGGTCCTGCGCTTGCCGCGGCAGGCGTTCTCGCTCAACTATTTCCTGGACGTGTTCAGAGACAAGCAGTACATGAAGGCCTTGGCCAACTCCATGCTACTGGGGTTCGCCACGGTGATCACCACATCGATCATTGGCTTTACAGTGGCTTATCTGCTTGTCAGGTATGACTTCCCCGGCAGGAGGGTTTTCAGTTTCCTTACTACCGTGCCTATAGTCATGCCCCCTCTAGTAGGTGTGTTGGGCTTCATCTTCATTCTGGGCAGAGGGGGCACTGTGAACGAGCTCTTCTACCAACTGGCGGCAGCGCTGGAGCAGTCGTGGCCCACGTTGTCTAGTTGGCTGTACGACCACTTGCCGTTCAACTTCGTCTATGGATGGCATGGACTATTGCTGGTGGAGACGTGTCACCTGTTCCCGCTGATTACGCTGAATGTCTTGGATTCCCTGAGCAAGATCGACGCCTCACTGGAGGAGGCGGCCGAAAGTGTGGGATCCATCGGCCTTAAACGCCTGTTTGACGTGACCATTCCGCTTACCGTACCGGGTTTCGTTACTGGAGCGCTCTTGGTGTTCATCGGAGCTTTCGCAGACTTTGCTGCCCCCATGGTGGTGGGGTTGACCAACTTCATCGCTCCGCTGGCATACATGGACATTCAGCAGTTCACGGACAGACACCTGTTCAAGATGGGCATCACAGTGGGTGCCGTCATGGTGGTTCTGTCGATAGTGTTCCTGCTGATAGCCAAGAAGTACGTGGCGCTGAAAGACTACAGCACTCTCTCGTACAGGGCAGTGGAGAGGAAACCGCTTAAAGGCAAATGGGCGACGCTGGCTCTGGTATTCCTGAGCCTGCTCCTCTTCGTGAGCTTCATGCCTTATGTAGGCGTCGGCCTAGCCTCATTTGCGCGGAGTTGGTCCATGTCTCCTCTGCCTACGTCGTGGACCACGGTCCACTACAAAAAAGTGTTGTTGTACGCGCCGGGCTACATCATCAACACGTTCCAGTTCTGTATCTTGGCCATCATCATGTGCATCCTGATCGGGGTGCCAGTATCGTGGATCATGGCCAGGACTCAGATGCGCACCCGCGGCGCGTTGGACGTTCTGACAATGCTGGTGCTGGCCCTGCCGGGCACCGCGCTAGGGATCGCGTACATCAGGGCCTTCAATACCCCGATACTCTTCAAGACACCTCTGGGGAACATATGGATCATACTGCCAATAGTGTTGGCCGTGAGGCGACTTCCTTACACGGTGCGGTCGTCGTATAGCTCTCTGCTGGTAGTGCACCGTTCCATGGAGGAGGCGGCCGAATGCGTGGGGGCGAGTGGACTGAAGATCTTCAAGGACATTACGTTCCCACTTATCTGGAAGGGAGTACTGGCAGGGGCGCTGTTCTCCTTCATGACATCGATACAGGAGAGCGCAGCTTCAATCCTGCTTTCGATACCAGGATGGGAGACCATGACTATGGGGATATTCACCTTCTACACGGGAGGCACTCACGGAGACGCAGCAGCGCTGGGCTTCATCCTCATAGTGGCGGGCGTAATCACACTATTCGCAGTGAACAGACTGAGCAGCGCCGCGAAGGGCGGGTTGTTCGGCTAAGGCCTTCGGACACTGCTGGGCCGCGAGGTGAGGGGGACCCGGCAAACGCCGGGTCCCCATGAACAATCGTGGTGGAACTGTTCGACTATCCTCCCGGCAGGCGAGGCATCAGCACCACTTCATCTGAGGTTGTCCCCATCATCGTGGGATTTCACGTAGCGTACCTCCGCTTGACTTTTCATGCTGGTTTGCTCTTCTTGCCCTCGTAATCCCGGGACACCAACAGTCTGTCTGGTCGACGCCACGCCGTTGAGGGGATCACGTAGAGCTTCGGTGGTTCGCCAGTCTCAAATCGGACCACGGCGGCCCTTTGAGAGCTGTCAAGTGGCACGTCCGAGACGTCTATCAGGTAACAACCGTCCTTCATAAACCTCTCGAGGAACTCCCTCTTCTTGGGCCGCACCGTCTTCGGGTCTGACCAGTCCTCCGGGTACAGGACCCTCATTGTGTCCAGGAACTGGGCCGGATAACCGGCCCGTTCGCTGGCCATGGTTCGCTGTCCGTGGTTCCGTGATGCGCGCACGCGCCCCCTGAGCTAAGGCTTGGCTCGGCTGTGCGCACTTGTAGCCGTCGAGCGTGTCGAGCGTGTGGTTTGGGGAAGACCGTTCCCGGAAGACTCACGGTCGTAATGCTGATATGCGTAATGCCGATATGCTGATGTGCGGAACGGGTGGAGCCGGAAAGGTGACCCGCCGCACATGTCTTCTTACCCGGATGATATGGGGAACGCGTGAGGATAGGACCTGTGATATCCGTCACCGGACCGTATGGAAACCTGATGTGGGGAACGGCTCAGGACGGTCCAGTGGCGTGCACCAGCCTTCCGACGAGATGGGCGATGTATGGAACACTTCGCGGGGATCACCTGCCACAGGGAATGAGTCGATCGGCACGGATGACACAGGTCACGGGTCAAGCGGGAATGCGTGATGTGCAGAACACCTCATGATGGACCTGTGATAGGGGGACTGCATGATGCGGGAAGGATGACGTAGGTCACCATTACTCTCTTGATGCGTGATGCCAAGCAGGGATGAGCCTCATGAGTGACGCACATCATGCATCCTCCCGCATGTGTTGCGTCCGACGTCTCGAACCGGACACTTCCGCGCACTGCTGACAATGGAAGCAGACGATAGTTGCCGGGACATGGGGGACGAGGAGGATCCCCTCTCTGAGGCCTCGTAGGCAAGAGTAGTGTCCTTGACAACCAAGAGGTCAATGTCGCTGTCGCAATCCTCCTGGCCGCGGGCGAACGAACCGATTAGGTACACCCTCTCCGGCCGCGCCCTAGCCACTAGAACCCTCGTCACTGATGCAATAAACTCCTTTGCGGCCATATCCGCGACCATCCACGCCTCACCCGCCGTCCTGCCAAAGATGTCGTCCTGACAAGTACACTCTATCAAAGCGGCTCTACTCTAGTCAACGGTTCACAAGGGCCCGTGCATGTCAAGAACAAACGGACGATCTGCCAATTCATTACCAATCACAGCTTGTGGTTGTCCCTGAGCCATCTGAAAGCGTCTTCAATGGACTCGCGCAGTGGGCGGGACGTGTAGCCCAGTTCGCTCCGGGCTTTCGCGCTGCTCACGACGGAGTTCCCACGCAGCACATGCAGCGAGTACGTGGTTACGAGCGGCCTGCTGCGAGTGACGATCGAGTAAAGGGGGGCGAGCGCGCCGGCCAGGTCCACCAGCCAGTTCGGCAGCTTGAGCCGCGGCCGAGGCACGCCTGTCACCTCTTCGAGGAGGCTCATGAGGCCTGACACGGTTATCCGCTCCCCCGATAGGATGTAGGCCTCGCCCGGCCTCCCCTTCTCGGCCGCGAGGATGTGGCCCGCGGCGACGTCGCGCACGTCCACGAAGTCGTAGGCGCCGTCCATGTACGCCTTCATCTTTCGCCTTGCGTAGTCCACGATGAGCTGGCCCACCTCAGACACCCTGAAATCGTACGGCCCTGTTACTCCGGTCGGACACACGACCACCGCGTCGAGGCCCCTCGCGCCCGCCTTGAGCACCTCTAGCGTCGCCCTAGCCTTGGACCTGTCGTAATCCCAGCGCATCACGTCGGGGTTGAAGCCGCAGGTCTCGTCTATGACCGTCCCGCGGGGCGGCTCGACTATCGCATGGATGGAGCTCGTGTAGACAAGTCGCCTTACGCCGACCCCCAAGCACGCCTCGACAGCGTTCCTCGTGCCGTCCACGTTTACCCTGTTGAGCAGGTCGGACTTGCCGGACGCGATGGAGATCACCCCGGCGAGATGAAACACCGTATCGCACCCTTCGAAAGCCCGCCGCAGTGAATCGAGGTCGAGCACGTCGCCCTCGACCTGTTCCACTTCCAGCCCGCGAAGGGGTGTCGTATCCTCGAACGGCGGGATGAGAGCCCTCACCTCGTCGCCCCTTTCGAGGAGCTTCCGGACCAGGACGTTCCCGATGTGGCCTGTGGCCCCAGTTATAGCTATCATAGCTCTGCCCCTCCCGCCCGGACTGGTTGGACTCGTCGAACTCGAACTCGGACCTCCACTCCTGCTCGCGGTCCGGCTCTCGCTCTCGCTCTCGCTGTCGCTCTCACTCTCGCTCCCGCGTTCATCCATCTTCCTCCTTGGAGCCCTTGCCGTCTTATCTCGCCCCTCTTCCTGCCTTCCGGCTGCTCCTTCCCCTTGTCCTACAGAGAGGGGCATCATGGCCGCCCGCCGCCCGAACATCACGAGCGCACGCCGCCGCCCGGCCTGCCTGACATAGCAGTCAGCACGTCGCCGATGAGGCCGAGGAGCTTGTGCTGGTCCTCGCTGCTGAGCGTCCCCAGGACCTCGCTGACGGAGCGGATGTAATCCCGCCTGTGCTGGTCGAACACTGCGCGACCCGCTGCCGACAGGCGGACGAGGACGATTCGCCTGTCCTCCTCGGTCCTGTACCGTTCCAGGTAGCCCTTGTGGACCATGCGGTTCACTATGCTGCTCATCGTAGTGAGCGGCACTGCCAGCGCGGACGCAAGCTCGGACATGGTGGCGGGCGACTCGCGGCTGCCGAGCACCTCGAGGACGAACATCTCCCTCAGGGTGAAGTCGGAGCTTTTCGAGGCGAAGAAGAGCAGCAGGCGCTGGCCGATCGTTAGGATCAGCTCGTTCAGTCGTTCGGTGTATTGCTCGAGATCAGGTTGCGTAGGCATGCCCAAACACTCCCATAGTCGTAATATACGATGTTCGCAGTATCATACTACTAGTCAACGCCACAGGTGTCAAGCAGACGAGTGCGCGGGGGACCCGAGCCCGGAAGCGCGCTCCAAAGCCGCCCGCGTCGCGCCCAGGAGCGACTCACGAGCGAATCGATACGGCCGCCAGGCGCAACGTTGCAATCTGAGCCTGCGACGGGCAGGCGCGACCGGCAGGGTCGCGGGAGTTCCGGACCGCGCTTGAAGCACGCGTCTAGAACAACCTGTGCTGCAGCGGGATGCTCTTCCGCCTCGCGGCTTTGCCCGTGTCAGCGGCAGCGTCAATCAACTTGAGGATATCAGAGGGGAGCTCACATATGAATCGGGACCGTGCGTATGACCGGCACCGAGACGCGGGTCTGCACCAAAGCCGGGGTGCGGGCTCGGCCTGGCCCTGGCTCTGGCCTTGGCTCTGGCCCTGGGGCCTGTTCTGCGACTCGCAGCCTGCCACGTTTTCGCATGTGCCTTCCATTGGCGGGCCGATGAGGACAAGCTCCTCGGCGGCCCTGGTGACGGCGACGTAGAAGAGCCTGCGTTCCTCCTCCAGGGCTTCGCCGTCTAGTGAGTCCTTCCACGGCACGATGCCGTCAGCGAGTCCCACAAGGATCACGGCCGGGAATTCGAGACCCTTCGCGGCATGCATTGTCAGGAGGGTGACGCCCTCGCCGGGGCGAGAGAGGTCCTCGCGGGATTCGTGGTCCGCGTCCTGCCCCGTCGCAAGTCGAAAGAGGAACTCCGAGAGCGACCGGTCCTGGGCGGCCCGAACGAGCTGCCGAAGCGCACGCGAAGACGTCGCGGCCTCGGGAGGGGCGGCCCGTAGGAGGAGGTCCGCTGCGGTCGCGGTCGGCGCGAGGGCGCCCAGCTCGGCGAGGAGATCAAGGAGCGCCTTGATCCTGACCCGCGCGTCGGGAGGGAGGCAGTCTTCGCGCACCAGAGCAGCGGCGACTTCGGCAAGCGGGACATTCTGATTCCCGGCCCAGGCCGCCGCCGGACCCGTCGCAGCACCGGTCGCCGCGCGAGCCTTCAGCATGCCGAGAGCCTCAGCGCCGGGGTTGAAGCGCGTGTCGCGGAGCGCGATGAGGAACCGCAGGTCGGTGGGCCTGTCGACGCAACGCAGGATGTCCAGCGCCTCGCGCACGGCGGGCGTGGCGAGAACCGCCCGCTGGCCGAGAGAGCGGTACGGGATGCCCTCGGCGAGGAGCGCCTGCTCGATCGGATCCGCCTGGCGGCTCGTGCGGAAGAGGACGGCGATCTCGCCAAGGCTGAATTGGCGCGTCGGGTGCTCTTGGCCGTGGCGGTCCGCCGCCAGCATTCCTGTGCCGCCCACGAGGCGCTCGATCTCGCGCACGACTGCCCGGGGCTCCTCCCGGGGCGCATCGACAGCAACATACCTGACGAGCTGACCGCCCGGGCGGGCGGCTGTTGCGTTTGCCGCCGGCATGAGGGCGTTTGCCGCACGCACGACCGTGTCCGAGCTGCGATAGTTCACGGTCAGGCGGACGTGCGTCGCCGAGGGAAAGTCCGCCGAGAGCTGTGCGAAGAAGCGGCGGTCCGCTCCCCGGAAAGCGTATATCGCCTGGTCGGGGTCACCGATCACGAAGAGATTGCGGCCGTCGCCCGCAAGCGTCCGGACCAGCTGATACTGGACGGGGTTCACGTCCTGGAACTCATCCACCAGCAGGTGTGTCGCCCGCTCCCGGGCCACGCGGCTTACCCTCTTGTCATTCTGCACCATCTCGAGCGCGGCGAGGAGGAGGTCGTCGTAGTCGTACGCCCCGGCGGCGGCGAGGAGCTCCTGGTATCGCCGGTACGGTTCCGCGAGCGCGGAAGGCACGCCCGGGTCGCCGGGCAGCAGGCCGCGGCTCTTGAGCCGCGAGAAAGCCTCGGCTGGCGCAGCGATGCGCTTGGTTCCGCGCGCAGCCGCGACTGATGCGGCAGCCTCCGCCGCGAGGACTCCGGCCTCCCTCTCGTCCAGCACGAGCGGCGGGGCACCGAGGGCTTCCCCGATGACCTCCGCGCAGAAGCGGTGGAAGGTCCCCACGTGGACGCGCTCGGCGCCGCGTCCGACCGTGGACTCGAGCCGCGTTCGCATTTCGTCCGCGGCGCGGTGTGTGAAGGTGATGGCCGTTATCGTCTCAGGCGCGACACCCTCGTGGAGGAGAAACGCGATGCGCTGGACCAGGGTACGGGTCTTGCCCGTGCCGGGGCCAGCTGTGACGATGACGGGACCCTTGCGCGCTGTGACCGCCTGTTGTTGAGATGCGTTCAACCCCTCAAGCCAAGACGGCGCCGTCTCCGGCGGGGACGAACCGACGATGGCGAGGTTGAGTTGACGCGCCACTGCCCGGGGCGCTGCCAGCTCGAGCTCGGGCTCCTGCGCGGCTGCATCCTCTGTCATCCCGTCAAGAGCACCTTCCATGCCGAGGTCGGCCCCTCGATGCCGATGATGCCGGTCTGTGGCGCGTGGCGCCATTGCATCGGAGCGGCCTGCTCCCGAAAGCGCGAATCCGAAAAGGGCAGCCTGCCCTGATAGCTCGCGCCGCTCCTCAGGACGAAAGATGGTGAGCTTGCCATACTCCCCGTCATATCCCGGCCGATAGGAAACCTCGCCATGCCTTACTCTGCGCACGGCCTCGGCGACCACGGGACCCGCGACCGCGGCGACGTCCTCGAGGGGCGTTTCACGGAGCAGGGGGATCTCCGGTCCGAGCGCGTCGAGCAGCTTGTCCGTGGTCTCGCGCACGTGCTTGCTCGCCTTGCCGGCGCCCAGGGCCTCGGCCACGATCTCGTCCAGTGAGACGAGGGAGGTGTAAGGATTTGCACCTGCCGGCCGGAAGCCCTCGGGCCTGTCAGCGAGCTCCGCCACCCGGTGCAGCACTCCAATCGTGACCGGACGCCCGCAGACCGGGCACACGCCGCCCGCGGCCAAAGTCTCGTTCGGATGCCAGCAGACGCCGCAGGCCCGATGGCCGTCGTAGTGATACTTGCCTTCCTCGGGGTAGAACTCGATCGTCCCCGCGACGCGGCCGCCCTTGCCACGGAGCGCCTCAACTATCCCCTGGTAGGAGAGGGGCGCCTCGAACTCGATCGCCTCGCGCCCCAGCCTGTCGGGGGAGTGCGCATCGGAGTTCGAGACGAGCGTAAGGCGGTCCAGCGCGGACAGCCTCCAATTCATCGGGGGATCTGACGATAGCCCCGTCTCATACGCCGTGATCTCGCCGGCGAGGTCACCGAAGCACTCCTCGAGCGTGTCGAAACCCGAATTCGCGCCGAAGAGGGAGAAATGCGGCGTCCAGATGTGGGCGGGAATCAGTGCGGCCTCCGGCTCCGTATCAAGGACCAGGGCGAGGAGCGTGCGGCTGTCAAGCCCGATTATGGGTCGGCCGTCGGCCTCGAGGTTCGCGCCGCGCGCCTCGAGGGCCGCGCTGATCCGTGCGGCAGCGTCGAGGCTGGGGACGAGGACGACGTGATGAATCTTGCGGGTGCGGCCGTCTTGCTTGTATATACAACTGATCTCGCCGGTGACGAGGAAGCGCACGTCGGCTGGCGCGCCCGCCCGCATACCTTCGCGCGCGGTCGCTCTGGCATTGTGGGCCCGGCGCGTGCCGGTGGACTGGCTTGTCCTTTGCCCATCCGCATGCCCGTGCGCATCGCCATCGCCATCGCCATAGCCACAGCCGTGGCCATCCCCATCCCCGTACCTGCGTGCGTCGCCCCCTGCCTGTGCCTCGCTGGCGTCGCGGCCTGCTTCGCGCAGGCGGTAGAGCCCGTCTTCCGCCGGGACGAGCTCGGCGTCGAGCTCGGCGCGCCATCCCGCGTGAGTGAAGTCACCCGTCCCGATGACGGTGAGGCCCTTGCGCGCCGCGGCGGCCGCCAAAGGGCGCGGCCGGCAGTGGTCGCTCGTCGCGCGCGAGAAGTGTGAGTGGACGTGAAGATCCGCGAGGTATCGCACGTAAATCATCCCTATTGCTCAGTTAGTCTTGCCTACTCAGTCCCGGCCAATAGAGGAGTATTACGCCACGCGACGGAGAGTATCCTCCAGCTGCGGACGCGGATTTGACCTGACGCGGATTCGACCTGTCTTGTGTGGAGCGGACCCGGCGCGGCAAGCGCGGCCGTCGCCACCCGCGAGGCGTCTTTTTCACCGCCCAGCGCTGAACACTGGCTTGGTACTGACGCTCTGGGCCGCGACATTTGGAGCCGCCTTATCCACGGCGGGCGAGTATCTCTCGCGGTCGGGCTCAGCGCAACGCTCATCTCAGCCTTGATAGGCGTAGCCTTGGGAGCCATATCTGGGTATTACGGCGGCCCAACCGACATGGTGATCATGAGGCTCACGGACATCTTCATGACGTTCCCGTCTTTTCTCATAATGCTGACGGTCGCTGCTCTTGTGGGCCCTGGCCTGGGAAAGGTCATCGTGATAATCGGCGCCCTCAGTTGGCCCCCAGCAACCCGGCTCATCAGAGGGCAGTTCTTGTCGCTCAAGAACCGCGAGTTTGTCGAGGCTGCACGGGCCATGGGAGCGAGCGATTCGCGAATCATCATCAAGCACATCCTGCCCAACGCCATTCCTCCTCTTCTCGCTCAGATCACCCTTCAGGTGGGGAACGCGATCCTGACCGAGGCGGGGTTGAGCTTTCTGGGGATGGGGGTTCCCATGCCCACACCAAGCTGGGGTAACATGCTGGAGCCAGCGCGTACGCTCGAGGTTCTTCAATTGAGACCCTGGGTATGGATACCTGCGGCTGTCATGATCCTCCTTACAGTCCTGTGCATCAATTTCATCGGGGACGGGCTCCGCGATGTCATTGCGTCGCGGTAGCCGAGGTTCTCTGCGTCTTGTCTTGGTCTGCTGAGGTTGCTGGTTCTCTCTTGTGTTCCTGGGCCTTGGATTGCAGGTGATTGTCCTACGGGGCCTCGGGGCCCAGCTACCTCTCCAACCAGCCAGATCTTGGGTGGGGCGGCGTGCCCCGCTCGGGATGCCGTCCCCGCAATACGAGGAATGACTCGCGGCGGGCGTGCTCTCTGGAACCGGCGATTGCTTAGGGCAATTCGAGTATGCGTCGTGGCATTCAGACTGAGCCGCGGAACGGGGTGGTAGGGGTGGTAGGGAAAGTGATCGGCCGTGATTTCGATGTGGTGGTTGTGGGAGCAGGGGTCGCCGGCATCACGGCGGCGATCGCAGCCGCTGGAGAGGGCGCAAGCGTGGCCGTTGTGACTCGCGGCCGCCTTGGCAACAGCGGGTCGAGCTTCTGCCATCTCTCCCGAGGCTGGGGCATCTCGGCTGCGACCGGCGTGCAGGACCCCGCTGATTCTCCCTCAGAACACCTGAGAGACATCCTCGACGCTGCTCAGGGAATGAGCATTCCGAGGCTCGCAGAGGTGCTTGCGGATGAGGCTCCCGCACGCCTATCGGACCTCGCTGGAATGGGAGTCCCCCTCACTCCCGTGCGAGGGTGTCATTGTTTCAACCGCAGGGAACGTTCGGTGAGGGCATTTGATGTCAACATGACGCGGCAGGTCTTGGCTGATGCGGTGAGGTCCCGCAGGATCCACATCATTGAGGAGAGCACTGTTCTGTCGCTTCTAGCGTCGTCAGGACGCTGTGCGGGGGTCCGGGTTCTTGAGAAACAGAGCGACAGCGCATACGATATCTCTTCAGGCGCGGTCGTGCTCGCTAGTGGTGGAGGCACAGGCCTTTTCTCCTTCAATCTGGGGGACCCGTGCAACATCGGGTACAGCCATTACCTCGCTCTGCTCTCTGGGGCGACGTTGACCAACATGGAGTTTGTGCAGTTTGCGTTCGGGATCGCCTGGCCGGTTCCCGGCGCTCTCTTTGCCGAGGAGCTGTTCAGCCTCAGGCCCGTGTTGACGAACGGGCTCGGGGAGGATGTGACGTCAAAGCATTTCTCTGCGGACCAGTATGCCAAGCTGTGCGCTTTGCGTGCAACTCACGCTCCATATACGTGCGCTTGTCCGTCCTCGGCGATCGACAGAGCCATCTATGGCGAGATCGCGAATGGTCGGGCCTCTCGCCACGGCGGCGTGTCCCTACGGATTGCGCCAGCAACAGGTGGTGAGCCTCCCAAGAGCGGACTCGGCGAGTGGCTGGACTGGTTGCGTGGGATGGGAGCGGACTTATCTACAGGGGATGTTGAGATAGCTCCATTTGCCCAAGCCTTCAACGGCGGGATCGTCATCGATGAACACGGGCGGACGTCTGTCCAGGGCCTCTACGCGTGTGGTGAAGCAGCTGCGGGGCCTCATGGCGCTGACCGGGTCGGCGGGAACATGATTGCCTCGGCCTTAGTGTTTGGCACGAGGGCTGGCAGGAATAGCGCGCGCTACGCTGCTGAAACATGGCGTGCTGCGAAGGGGGGTCAGGGTGCCGCGGTGGCGCACTATGCGCCGGCGGGTGATGGCACGCCGACAGAGGCAAGACACCTGGGCAGGCTCAGGTCCATTATGTTCAAAGCCTGTTCCCTTGTCCGAGATGAAGACGGGCTCCAGCAGGCTATTGGCGAAATCGACTCGTTGACAAGAGATGGCGTCACTCAGAGCAACTCGTCTTGCCGAGGCATCACTCCTGCATGTGACGCGGTGTGTGGTGCCGCCGACAGTGCGCGCGCGAGCATGGACTTGCACGTGGCACTTACGGTGAGCAAGGTGATCTTGAGCTCGGCGTTGCTTCGGAGGGAAAGCCGGGGGAGCCATTTCAGACGCGATTTTCCACAGCCGGACGCGGCTTACGGCGGGCGGATCGAGGTGCGGATGGATCCCTCAGGCAACCTGACGTACACAGCACCGTGGCTCGGTCGATAGCGCACTGATCGGCGGGCCTCCATTGCGCTACGCATAGCACCTGCTGAGGGAGACATCCAACATCTGCCACGACGCGGTCACGTTGTGGCAAGGCGTTGAGAATCTGCCCACCCACGCGCCAAACACGAACGAGGCACGCCGTAAGTCCGGTCCCTTCGTGCGATCAGCCGCAATCCCTCCGAGTAGTCGGAAGCATTTCTGCACCCCACTTTGGAGCGTCCCTGCCGCGTCCCCGGCCGCGTTCAGTTGTCGGCTGTCGGCGGGGGAGGTGGGACCCCGCATAGCCGCAGCATAGGAAGAGGCGGACTGCCAAGTTACCGGAACAGGGCGTCGTACTCCGGGGCTCTATGGGCCGGCGAAGTCCGTGGGCGTGAGCACGAGCCTCTCCTCGCCGGCGGCGGCCAGGCTGGATGCCGGGGAAGAAGAAGCGGCCGCGCCGGGGCCGGGGCACTCTCGGCCGCCGGGTCCCCGTGCGCGGCCAGGCGACGAATGCATTCGGGTTCATTGTTGTCCACGGAGAAGTAGCCCGCTGGAAACCGTACTGCACGTTCCACGTGTAGCGATGCTGCGACTCGGGGACTCCCTTGTTCACCTCAAAGTAGACAAAGACTTCGGGATATCCGTACCACCAAGCCTTGCCCACTCCGGTCGGATTTTCCCTGGGCAGAGCGGGCACGGCCCAACACACGCTGCAAGGTCTCTCGTGCCGGCAGCGCTCGGGCGGTCGCGATGACGTCGCGGTCATCGGTGGGTCGGTGGCGGGCCCGATAGGTCCATGCGGGAAACATGAAAGAAAACAGGAAGACCCCGACGTCAGCCGCGCGCCGGTGTCCCGATGAGTCTACGCGGGAAATAAGAGAGAAAACAGGGATAGCGTGGTCTTTGGTCTAAATCTGCAAATGCAGATAACCGACCTGGAAAAGCAGTCGTCCATGCCAGCCTGCAGCTGGTCCCAACGGAAGGATGAAGATGAAGATGGCAGCCGTCGGCCACTTTCAAGGTAGTCGTCCATGGCGGCCAGCTGCCGTCGCCACCGAGAGGATGAAAGCGGCACCCGACTGCTGTTTTCAAGGCGGGAGTGTCCAAGAGCCCCCTGGGTGTGTTCGGGGCATATCGTAGGCATGGTGTGTCGGAGGTGTGTCGAAAGTTGTCGAGCTCCGAGCGAACCGGCGCAGGCGCGCACCCTAGCGCTACGCGTCGAGAACCTTTCCAGACAGGGGCGCATGGTTCATGGGCGGTGGGGACGCCGCTCAAGGGCGTGGTCATAATAATGTGTGCCCTTCTTGCCGTGGCCCTCTCGGCCTCGTGGTTCACCTCCGTGGGCGCCGAAGACCTCGAAGTGTACCCTTCGCCGTATGTCTCGCGGGTCACGTGGCTTTCCGAGTACAACCCGAACCTTGCGGGAACCGCCGGTGACACGAAGGTGCTCATGTACGAAGGGGACGAACCCGGAGGAACGCTCCTTGTCGTCGGTGGCACTCACGGCGACGAGGCTGCGGGCCCGGTGGCGGCCCTTGTGTTTGCCGAAAACGCCCATGTGAAGCGCGGTCGTCTCATAGTCATACCCTACGTCAATGCTTCGGGGTTTACCCATAATCTGCCGCAAGAGGCCCATCCACGGGAGTACCGCATCCCAACCCCGAATGGTGACCGCATCATGCCCTACGGAGCCAGGCTGTCGAACCCGGTACACCAATGGCCGGATCCCACCGTCTACGTTGAGCCCATCATGAGGCAAAAGCTTGCCGGCTCTGAATCCAGGAACCTCAACAGGGCATATCCTGGCCGCGAGAAGGGCCCCCTCACCTCCATGATTGCCTATGCGGTGATGGAGCTCATCCGGCGGGAGAACGTGGACGTGGCAATCGACATGCACGAGTCGTCCCCGGAATACCCGACCAACAACACCATCGTGGCTCACGACCGGGCCATGGACATAGCGGTCATGGCCAGCATGAACCTGGAATCGCAGGGAATCGAGATAAACATCGAGCAGTCGCCGCAAAACCTTCGGGGACTCAGCCACCGCGAGTGGGGAGACCATACGAACGCGTACGCGTTTTTGCTGGAGTGCCCAAATCCGGCTCAGGGAAGACTTCGCGGCCGCACCAATGCGCAGCTCGTCGTCTCCGGCAAGGACCCGATGTACGCGAAAGCGGCCGGGAGCGGCAGGCTTTATGTTCCCTATTCCGAAGAGGGGATCTCCCTTTCCGTTAGGGCCGGGCGGCATGTGGCGTCCGTGATGGCGATAAGCGCGGCATTCTCCATGGTGAATCCGGACCGGGAGATCGCCATAGAGGGCATTCCCAGCTATGCCGAGATAGTGAACAACGGTGTCGGCCAGTATCTGGCAGCCTCCAAAGGGCAGCGTCCGGCGACCCGCGATGTCGCGGAGGGGACGCGGCCGTAGGTGGGTAGGCGGGCTTGTTTCCTCATGCCAAAGCGTTGTGCCGCGCTGCTCGCGCCGATGCGACAGCGGGCGAAGGAAGGGGGGGGGAGGATTCCAGCGGTTCAGAAGGGCTTTCATATTGCATTGGCAGCACGAGTCGAAGGGAGTTGCGGTCATGTTCATGAGAGATTTGACTAAGAAGGATGGTTTCGTGGTGTTTGCTCTCGCCATGGCGGCGGTCGCTGCTTGCGCGTTCGGGTTGTGCTCCGATCGGTCGTCTGCCACTGCGGGCCCCCAGCCCGGCCTTCCCGCGGTCATTACCTCGGCTGGACAGAGCCCGGACGGTCTCGTGATCAAGGTGCTTCTCACCGACAAGCAGCGCGGGCCGCTCGCTGATTACAAGGCGCTTGCCAAGCCCGAGGACATAGCTGGCGCAAAGACTCTCATCGTCGCTGTGGGCGTGAGCTCAAAAGGCCTGGGTTCCGCAGGCGTGAACGTAGATCAGGAGATCGCTAGGGTCAAGTCGCTTCTCGAGACGGCAAAGAAGAATGGAATGTACGTGATCCTCGTCCACATGGGCGGAACCGCTCGCCGCGGCGCCAAGTCCGACGAGATAGCCCAGCTTGTTGCCGGTTATGCCCACAAGATCATCGTGCTTGCCGCCGGGAACGACGACGGCTTCTTCGACAAGCTCGGGCAGCAGCACAACATCCCGGTGTCCGTAGTGCAGGACCGGACCGCCGCCGGGGCAGAGCTCCTGAGCATGCTTTCGGCCAAGTAAGCCGGGCAAGAGACCACCATACGGACTGGAGCTGATCACACAACATGATAGGCACTATGCCGTTCACTGGCGTAACTAGGCGTGGTTATCGGAGGCGCGGGCTTCGGGAAGTCGAAGGCACGTGCGTCAGAGCGACCACGGTGAGGACAACGATCAGCAGGGCGACAACGGGCAGGGTCCGGACCTCGCCCGCGACCCCTGGCGTGTCGTGCGCCCTCGCCGCACGTCCCGGCCTCGTCATCGTGTTCGCGTTTGCGGCGCTGGCCACTATGATGGCGTGCAGCATCGCAGTTGCCGCAACTGGTGGCGGGCAGGACGGAGCCGGCGGAACGGGTGCAGTCGCCGCTGCGGACCCCGCGGGGACGACCGGCCTTGTGGCGCAAGCCGCGGTCTCGCATGACGTGCGTCCCGGATACGGGGTCACGAGGATAGGGTGGCTCTCAGACTACCACGCCCCGCTTCGCGGAACGCCGATGGATACGCCCGTTTACTACCTCGAGAGCGGAAAGCCCGGGCCCACCGCGGTCATCGTGGGCGGAACGCATGCCAATGAAATCGCCGGCATAATAGCGGCAACGATGATCGTGGAACGCGCCCAAGTGACCGCCGGAAGGGTCATAGTCGTGCCCCATGTGAACAACTCGGGTGCAAGCTATCCGGACACGCTTCACCCAGAGATAGGCTGGGTCAGGATCGACACTGCGAGCGGTCCGAGGTTCTTCAGGTACGGCGACCGCAGGACGAATCCTGCCCATCAGGGGCCGGACCCGGAGAAGTACGTTCACTATCCGTCGGGACAACAGTTCGAGGCCCCTGAAGCTCGCAACCTCGACCGGGTTTACCCGGGAAGGCCTGACGGCACGCCCACCGAGCAGCTTGCCTACAGCGTTCTGCAACTCATCAGCCGGGAGAACGCCTCGATCGCGATTGATCTTCACGAGTCAGGCGTCACCTCGAGGCTTGCGAACATGCTTGTGGCGAATCCGAAGAACCTGGACCTTGCAGTCATGGCGGCGCTCGACCTGGAAGCTCAGGGGATCATCATGAACATCGAGCCCTCGGCAAGCGACTTTCCCGGGCTTTCGCACAGGGAGTGGGGAGACCGCACCGGCGCGGCGAGCTATCTCATCGAGACTCCCAACCCAGGGCAGGAGGACGGCGTGGAGAAGCCGGACGTGGTGAATGATCCGGTGAATCCGCTTGCGAAGAGAGTTGGCACGCAGCTTGCCACCATCGAGGCGATATTCAGCGCGCACGGGGCGGCGTACGGCGAGAGACCGGAGTGGACGGGCGTACCCACCTATGCAGAGCTCGTCAAGGACGGAGTCGGAGCGTATCTCAGATAACGACTTCGACAGCGACTTCTGACTTCAAGGTGCCTCCTTGCCGAGGAGGCAAGTCTGCGTGGCACAGGCAGTCCACAAGTAACACAAACATCACAAACAAAGAACGGATGGGGAGGTTAGAGCAATGGCAAGACGGGTCACGAGACGCTTCGCGCTTGTATTGACGGTCCTGATGCTCCTGGGTCTCCTTGTAGCACAGGCCGGTCAGGCGGCCTCGACCACCGCCACCGTGCTCAAGGAAGTCCGGGCCCAAAACGGTATGGTGGCGGCGGCGAGTCCGATAGCGGCCCAGGTCGGCGTGGACATCCTAAAGGCCGGCGGCAACGCGGTTGACGCTGCGGTCGCGACAGCGTTTGCCATCGGTATCGTGGAGCCCAACGCCACCGGAATCGGCGGCGAAGGCATGATGGTCATATACCTTGCCAAAGAGGACAAAGCGATCGCCATCGATTACCGTTCCACGGCTCCGAAACTTGCGGCCGAGAAGTTCGCCAAGTCCAGAATGCCGTCGACTGGCTGGCAATCCGTGGCTACGCCCGGCGTTGTGGCGGGCCTTAGCGAGGCCTTGGAGAAGTACGGCACAATGAGCCTTGAGCAAGTCCTCGCTCCTTCCATAAAGCTTGCCGAGGAAGGGTTCCCGCTCAGCGAGACAGTTGCCCAGGTGGTTGAGGACAACTATGAGAAGATCCTAGCCGATCCGGGGCTTTCGAGAGTGTTCCTTGACAACCAGCTCCCGCCCGCCCCTGGGTTCATCGTGAAGAATCCCGAGCTCGCCGAGACTTTGCGGAAGATCGCGGCGGGCGGACCTGACGTCTTCTACCGCGGAGAGGTGGCCGACGCTATCGACAAGGCCATGAGGGAGAACGGCGGGCTTCTCACCAAAGAGGACCTTGCCGCCTATAAGCCTGTGACGAGATGGCCCGCGCGAGGGAACTACCGTGGCTACGATCTCATATCCGCTCCGCCGCCCGTGGGAGGCGCGACCGTAATAGAGGCTATGAACATCCTCGAGAACTTCGACCTCTCCTCTATGCCTTATACCAGCGTGCAAAGCATCCATGTGATCTCCGAGGCGCTCAAGCGTGCCTTCATGGATAACAGGGTGTATGTCGGAGACCCGGATTTCAGCTTCGTGCCGCTCCAGGAGATGCTCTCCAAGGACTACGCGAGGCTCCGCGCATCTGAGATCAGGATGGATCGGATGACTCCGGCGAAGGAGATCAAGCCCGGCGAGTTCGAGGAGGCGGCCGAGATCCTGGCCCCGACGGGCACGGAAGGGAAGTACGAGTCGCCCAGCACAACCCACATCTCCGTCGCTGACAAGGACGGCAACATGGTCGCTCTCACTCAGACCATAAGCTCCTTCTTCGGCGCGGGGGTGATGGTCCCTGGCACCGGCATCATCCTCAATAACGAGGTGTACAACTTCTCGACCGACCCGACTAGCCCCAACTGCATCGCACCTGGCAAGAGGATGAGGACGACGATCTCGCCGACCATCGTGTTAAAGGATGGAAAGCCCTTGCTCACAATCGGGACGCCTGGTGCCGGTCGCATAATCAGCACCATGACGACCCTGCTTGTGAACATCATCGACCACAATATGAGCCTCCAGGAGGCGATCGAGGCCCCGAGGTTCTATGTGCGGGACGGCAGCGACAGCTTCGAGTGCGAATCGAGGGTGCCCGCTGAGGTCCTTGAAGGCCTAAAGAATCTCGGGTATCCCATCGATGACTCTTCGATCAAGGCTGACTATGATCTCTACTTCGGTGGTGCCCAGGGCGTGATGATCGACTACACGACCGGCGAGTTTGTCGGAGCTGCGGACCCGCGCCGCGACGGTGCCGCGATCGGATACTGATCCGGTCCGGATGCTGCCGCGGGACCCCCGGGCGTCGCTTAGGGTCTCGACCCGAGCGAGCGCCCGGGGAGCGTGCCCGGGCAACGTAGCCGGTCCGGCAGGGGCGTGCTGCCGGTACCCGGGCCCGGAGCTTGGGACGTGAGGCCTCCAAGCCGACGGGAACCGGCAGCCGCCTGCTGCCTGATGTTCGCCCTTGCCGCGACAGCCCTCCATCTCAAGCTTTCTTTCGGCACTCCGATGGCTGGTGCGAGCGGTGGGAGCGGTGGCAGCCACTTCAGGCGCCCATACGCGCTCAGACGGCTCATGTCCTCGCCCGCGCGCTGCCATGAGGAACCACTACGAAGCACGAAGTACTTTCCGGAAGAGTGATGCACGTGGGTCCAGAAACACTGACCTTCATTATCATGATCGCCACGTTCCTCGTGTTGGGCACCGCCCTGAGGCTCCCTGCGGCGCTAGCCACAGCGGGTGCCGCTCTGGTGGGCCTTGTGGCGTGCGGCGAGGCGGCCTCGCTGCACCACCTTGTGGAGGGCGCGTTCGGGTATCTTGACGTCATAATCGTGATGGCGACCGCTATGGTGTTCATGAAGGCTCTCGAGGACGCCGGCATACTCGAGGAAATCTCCACGCAGATGGTGCGGAGGTTTGCCACGAGGCGTGTGCCGCTTGCGTTGGCCTCGATGATCCTCGTGATGCTGCCAGGCATGCTCACCGGTTCTTCTACGGCTGCGGCACTCACGACGGGGCGGTTCGTGCTTCCCGTTCTAGTGGAGTCCGGTTTCCCGCCGGTCAGGGCGGGCGCGTTCGTGGCTCTGGGCTGCCTGCTCGGGATGATAGCGCCGCCAGTGAACATCCCCGCGATGATCATAGGTTCCGGGATTGACATGCCTTACGTGGGATTCGACCTTCCTCTATTGGTGATGGTCGTGCCGCTTGCCATCGCGGCGACGCTTTGGGCGAGCGCGGTCCCGGCAGGTCAAGGTGGTGATCGCGGCAGTCGTGGTCAGGGCGGCACCGGCTCTCGCTGCGTCACGGGATGTGGCGGCGATGCGCGCCCTCGCCGCCGCGGAACGGACCGCCGGGAGGGGTCGCGAGGGCAGAGATGCGGTCAGGCTCTGAGGGGCGGGCTCGTGTACCTTCCGCTTGCCGTGGTGCTGGGACTCATGATAGTGGTCCGTGTTTCGAACGGCAGGATACCTGATCCTGGCCTGCCATTCATCTTTGCCGCGGGGACCCTCGTCACTCTCTTCTGCGGGAAGCGGTTCTCCCTCTGGAAGAGCGTAGTGGAGGGAGTAGGTCTCGCGCTGCCGGTCATGGGGATCTTGGTGGGAGCAGGGATGTTCGTGCAGGTGATGACGCTTTCGGGCGCCCGCGGCCTTTTGGTCACAGGTTCCCTGGACATCCCCGGGCGGTTCCTCCCGCTCGTTGCAGCCGTTGTGGTGCCCGCGTTCGGGGCGGTCTCCGCTTACGCGTCCGCCTCTGTGATGGGCATTCCGCTCGTGCTCGCCATAGCTTCGGGCAATGAGATAGTAACGGCCGCGGGGCTCTCGCTCCTGGCCGGGATAGGCGATCTCCTGCCACCCATCGCGGTGGTGCCCACCTTGGTGAGCCAGGCGGCAGGTAAGGGCGCCCGGCTTCGATCGAGTATAATAGCAGAGTCCATAGGTCCCGTGGTGGTATGTATCGCGTGGTCGGTTGCGGTGGCCTGGCTGTGGCCGCTGGTGGCGAAGGTTCTCTGAACACGGTGGGACTAATCTCCAGGCGCTGCCGTCCGCGGGGGAGATGGGATTGGATTCATCCTCAGCGGCCGTGCAGGGAGCCTGCTTGAAGGAAAACGACCCGTCAAGGGGGAAATAGAATGTCGAATTACGTCGACCTTGCTTTCGCGACCCCTCTTACGCCGCTTTACCTGGTGATTCTCGGGTCGATCGCGGCTGCGGTGGTGGCAAACATATTGCGAGAGCGGCGACTAGTGTCGCAGATCGTCGGGGGCATGGTGCTGATACCTCTCATCTTGCGGCTCTTGCTTGTAAAGTAGTCGTCCATGCCAGCCTGTGGCTGGCGCCAGTGAGAGGATGAAAACGTCACCCGACTGCCATTTTCAGGGTAGGGTAGACAAGTGGCAGTGGATGCATTGCAGAGCCGCGGCACTGGTTTGCGCTTGCCGCCTGCCGTTTATCGTTTGCCGGGTTCAGGCGCTAAGGCCCAGGGCTTCCGCCAGCGTGCCCCCCTGGGAGTCGGGCCTCCCGCAAGAGGCACCGCCACCGGCAAGACCGGCGCAAGGCCTTCACGCTGCAAAGGGTGATATCGGTCATGTGGTACGGCGCATCCTTGTTCGCGCTGTCTCTCTTGCTGCCCGTCTTCGTCAATTCGAACAGCCTGTGCCTTGTTTCGTTGCTCACCCGCGCACTGGAGGAGTCAGAGGTCGCCGTCCTCTTGGACGCATGTGTCCGCCTGGTGGTAATGAACACCCTCAGGGCGGTTCCCATATACCTCGGAGCCATGACCCTCGCGGACGTGATGAGGAGAGGGCAAAGGGGCGCGGGCCAGACGGGCGGCGCCGGCGCCCAGAGCGAGCGGAAGGCCGTCGTCATCAAGCGGGTCTGGGGGACATTCGGCTACATCCTTGTTCCGGTGTGCGTGGTCCCGCTGGTTTATTGGTTGATACAGCAGATCTACGGCATAACCTACGATTTCCGAATGCCAGCCGTCCTGAGCATACTCGCCGTGGTTGCGACGCTCGGAATAAGCGGGACCCGGGTGACGCGCAGTCGCTGGGAAGCAGTGGTGATAGTCACGGAGCTCTTGTTCGGGTTTCAGTGGCTCGACATCGTGCCGTTTCTGACAGGGCTTGGCTTCGGGCACGGCGAGCTCTCGTGGGATGTCAAGGCAGCGGCGGAGGTCCTTGGTGCTGCTCCGCTCCTCAACACGTTTGCGCTCATCATCGCCTCCGCATTCATAGCCAACGGCGTCATCACCGCGAAGTTCATGGTGGACTATCATGAGCTTTTGAGGCTGTCCGAAGTGGAGCGGGCGAGGTCGGTTGAGATCGAGCGCATGAAGAGCGAGGCGGCGCTCGCGAGGAATTACCGTGAGATGCACGCGCTGATGCATGACCTCCGCACGCCACTCACGACGATCCAGGGCCTGGCATCTGCGATGGCGGACTTTCCTAGTGGCAGCCCTGTGGTAGGCCGCCACGCACGACAGATATCCCTCGCTGCAGACCGCATGGACATGATGATAAGGGAGCTTATGAGCGGCGGCTTCATGAGAAGGCTCTCGGGGCGTGAGGTGGCTGACCGCCTCGCGGCGCACCTTCCTGAGGA
The DNA here is from genome assembly GCA_012842395.1 of Bacillota bacterium. Taxonomy (NCBI): domain Bacteria; kingdom Bacillati; phylum Bacillota; species Bacillota bacterium. The sequence continues at coordinate 74,760 of DUSX01000001.1, read as the reverse complement.
GAAAACGGGCGGCAGGGTTAGAATTGAGGTCGGCGAAGCCCTGCCCGATGTCATGGCGAACGAGGTGCGCCTCGTCCGGGCGCTCACGAACCTGACCGACAACGCGATCGATGCCGGGGCGAAGAGCGTTACGGTGCGTTTCGACCGGTGCGGCGACGACCTGTCCATAATCGTGACGGACGACGGGGAGGGCATGAGCGCTGATGTACTTGAACGATGCTTTGAAGAAGGTTATTCTACCAAGGGCAGCACGGGGATGGGGCTTGCCTTTGTCAGGCAGGTCGTGACAGAGCACGGCGGAGCCGTGACGATAGACAGCTCGGAAGGGTTGGGGACCCGCTGCCGTATCGTGCTGCCTGGCGCCGATCCTGCGATGGCGCATGAAAGCCAACTGGTGGAGTGTGACGCGGGATGCCCGCAGGCCCGAGGATCCTAGCTGTGGATGATGACGAGGGAATCCTTTACACCCTCAGGGCCATCGCTGAGGTTGCGGGATGGGAGGCTACAACCGCCTCAAAGCCTGGGGACGCTGTGGGTCTTCTAGACGCCGGCGCGAGGTTCGACGTGATCGTCGTAGATTATCACATGCCCGATATGGACGGGGTGGCTCTCGTGAGAGCCATCAGGCAGCGCGATCCGTCAGTACCGGTGGTGGTTTTGACGGTGGACGAACGTCTTGCGCTTGCTGAAAGGTTCCGGGAGGCCGGTGCCGACGACTTTGCGGTGAAGCCCATCAAGGCAGCAGACTTTATCTCCAGGATCAGGGTACACCTGACGCCGGTGAAAAGGACCGCCTACGCACCTCACTCGCAAGGCGGCGATGCCAGCAGAGGCCGGAGCGGGAGCGAGAGCGGGAGCCGCAGCGCGAGTGCAAACGGGAGCGCAAGTGCAAGTGCCAGCGGGAGTGCCGGTGCGAGCGGGGGCGGGAGCGTGAGCGGAAGAGGGAGCGGCGGTGCGGGCAGCGGCGGCCCGGGTGGTCCGCAGGGGCCCGGCGGGCACCGCGCCGAGCATGCGTCGACGAGACAGGAGCTTCCCAAAGGCCTCTCCGTCCAGACCATGGAACTGGTGCTGAAAGCCTTGCGGGATGTGCCGCACGGGCGCTGGGTTGGGGCGGACGCCATTGCCACCCGTGCCGGCATAGCCTACCAGACTGTATGGAGGTATCTCGAAGCCCTCGAGAGGGAGGGCAGGGTGGAGGTGTCGCTTGACTACGGAACGAGGGGGCGACCGCCGAAACGATACCGGCTCAGGCCGGGCCCCTAAGTATGGCGCCATAAGTTCTCGTCTCCTTTCTTGACGGCGTCAGGGTTGCCGGTGTTGCGCTCCGGGGACGGCGCGCTTGCGGCGCGCCTCGTTCGAATTCGGCGCCTAAGACAGCCGAATTCTCCACGCCCCGTCGCGCAAGCACCGGCAACCCTGGGCAGGACTACCCCGCCGGAAAGTGGCGCGAAGTTTTGGCGACATAGTTAGACAATTCGGTTCAGCTGAAAAACGACTGTTGGGAGGGGCAATGATCGTTGTCTGATGTCAAGACAGTGGTGATCGGAGTCATCGGTGCCGACGTTCACGCAGTGGGAAACAAGATCATGGAGCGCATCCTCAGGGACGCCGGTTTCAAGGTGGTTAACGTCGGGGTGATGGCATCTCAAGACGAATTCGTACACGCGGCCATTGAGACGGACGCATCCGCGATAATCGTGTCATCTCTCTACGGCCATGGCGAGCTTGATTGCAGGGGGTTGCGCGAGAAGTGCATCGAGGCTGGCATCGGCAACATCCTCCTTTATGTCGGGGGGAATATCGTCGTTGGCAAGCAGGATTTCGAGGAAGTGAAACAAAGGTTCTTGAATATGGGATTCAACAGGGTATACCCACCTGGGACCCAAGTCGATGAGGCGATAGAGGATCTCAGAAACGATCTCGGGATCACAGCGACAGACCGGAAATAGAGGGGGAGGAGCGGCGGCGATTGGCCATCGGAGCGGTGGTCGGATATCGGCGTTCGGCTGCCGGGGACTGACATCGCTGGGCGGTGCGCCATACGCCAGCCGCGAACGTTTTGGCAAAATCAGGCGTTCTCACTGTCGATTTCGGAAGCACGTACACGAAAGTGGCGCTCATCGATATGGATGAATCGAAGTTGGCGGGCACGGCGATGGCACCCACCACGGTGAGCACCGACATAACCATCGGGTTGGCCGAGGCTATGGCGCAACTCGAGTCCAGAGTGGACCTTTCGGCATTTGAGATAAAGCATAGACTCGCGTGCAGCTCTGCCGCAGGTGGGCTACGGATGGTCGCCATCGGCCTCGTGCCCGACCTCACCGTCGAGGCCGCGCGTAGGGCGGCCTTGGGGGCGGGGGCCAAGGTTGTAGGCTCATACGGGTATGAGCTCACCGCCGAGGACGCGGCCGAGATTCGGAGCAAGAATCCGGACATCATCTTGCTCACCGGCGGAACCGACGGTGGCAACAAAGACGTCATCCTGAAGAACGCAACGACGCTTGCCTCATCGGGGGTGAACGCCCCGGTGGTCGTGGCGGGCAATCGCGTCGTGGCCAGCAAGGTGCGGGATATCCTGGCCTCCGCGGGCCTTGGCGTGAGGGTCACCGAGAATGTCATGCCGGAATTCGGGGTGCTCCACATAGAGCCGGTTCGAGAGACCATCCGCCAGGTTTTCATGGAAAGGATAGTGGTTGCCAAAGGCCTTGCCAAGGCAGAGGAGTTCGCGGGCGGGATAGTGATGCCCACCCCGGCCGCCGTCCTCAAGGCCGCCGAGCTCCTGGCGAGAGGAACGAGATCCCAGCCCGGCCTCGGCGATATCATCGTCGTGGACGTTGGTGGCGCGACTACGGATGTTCACTCCATTGCCAAGGGCGATCCCACGAAGCCCGGGGTCATGCTCAGAGGGCTTCCTGAGCCTTATGCCAAGAGGACTGTCGAGGGCGACCTCGGGGTGCGCGTGAGCGCGCTGGCGCTCGTGGAGGCTGTGGGCCCAGACAAGGTGGTGTCGCTGCTGGGCAGGGAGACAGTGATGGAAATCGCCGGCCGGCTTGGGTGCACGCCCGCGAGCCCGGAGCCGGGAGGCGGCGAGGGGGCCGCCGAGGTGGACGACGGAGAGGCTGCGGCGCTGGCTATCGGGAAGCGCCTCTCGGAGGAGACCGAGAGAGTCCCCGAGACGCCGTCCGAGAGGGAGCTGGACACCGTCCTCGCCATGCTGGCGTGCCGCGAAGCGGTTTTGAGGCACGTGGGGGTATTGGAGACGGTGTACACTCCGTTTGGGGCGACGTACGTTCAGAGAGGCAAAGACCTCTCGGCCGTCCTTGTGGTCATCGGGACCGGCGGGGTCATCGTCAGGAACGAATCGGCCTGGCGCATTCTCACCGAGGCTGTGGCGGAAAACGAGGCCGAGCTCACGCTCAGGCCCAGGAACCCGGGTCTCGCAGTCGACCGGGACTACATCCTCTCCGCAGCTGGGCTTTTGGCGCAGGTGGACGCGGACACGGCGCTCAAAGTGATGAGGTCCAGTCTCGAGTGGGTGCAACGCCCGGACCCGGCGGTCTCGTGGGCCGGCCAGCGCGGGCCGGTGAACCGCTCGATTCCGGCTGGTTCCAGGGAGATGTCGGGGCGGGGGCGGGAGGCAAAGGAGGCTCTCCAGTGGACGTAGTAGTAAATGAACGGCTTGATCCTGAGGTCTTTCGTATGCAGCGCTCTGAGGTCCTAAGCTCCTGGCCTACCGGGCAGGAAGTGGACCTTGAAGAGGCTTTTGAATTCCACAGGTCGCTACCTAAATCCAAGGTCTTCACTCAGAAACTCCGCGAAAGCGAAGAGAAAGGCATCACCCTCGTGCAGCCCAGGGCGGGTGTGGCCGTCCTAGAGAAACACATCGAGCTCCTCACGTATCTTCAAGACGAGGGCGAGGCGGATCTCCTTCCAACCACCATCGACAGCTACACAAGACAAAACAGGTACGATGAGGCCCAAGAGGGGCTCGAAGAGAGCAAGCGTTCCGGGCGGTCCATGCTGAACGGTTTCCCAGCGGTCAACTATGGCGTCGCAGCTTGCCGCCGCATAGTCGATGCCTTGAAGGTGCCGGTTCAGGTCAGGCACGGCACGCCGGACGCGAGGCTGCTGGCGGAGATCACTCTGGGGGCAGGGTTCACGTCCTTTGAAGGCGGGGGAATATCCTACAACGTTCCATACGCCAAGGACGTGCCCATTTCGCTCAGCATCGCTCACTGGCAGTACGTCGACAGGCTGTGCGGGCTGTACGAAGAGGCGGGAGCTCCGATAAACCGTGAGCCTTTCGGCCCGCTCACCGGGACCTTGGTCCCGCCTGCGATCTCCCATGCCGTCGGCATCATCGAGGCGCTCCTCGCGGCTGAGCAGGGGGTGAAGAGCATAACGGTGGGCTACGGCCAGCTCGGCAACTTGATTCAAGATGTGGCTGCGGTGCAAACGTTGCGCACCCTCACCAGGGAGTACCTCGATAGGTTCGGCTACGGCGATGTTCACCTGACCACGGTATTCCATCAATGGATGGGTGGGTTCCCCCAGGACGAGGCAAGGGCGTTCGGCGTCATCGCCTGGGGTGCGGCCGCGGCCGCGCTTTCGCATGCCACCAAGGTCATCACCAAGTCGCCGCACGAGGCAATAGGCATTCCTACCAAAGAAGCCAACGCGGCGGGGCTCAGGACGAGCAAACAGGTGATAGCCATGCTGCGCGATCAACGACTGCCTGAAAGCGAGGAGCTTGTCACTGAGCGCGACATGATCGTGAGGTTGACCCGCGCGATTATCGAGAGGACCCTCGAGATGGGAGACGGAGACATAGCTCGGGGAACAGTGAAGGCTTTCGAGGCCGGAACGATCGACGTGCCGTTCGCCCCTAGCAGGTATAATCTGGGCAAGGTGATGCCGGTCAGGGATGACAGCGGTGCAGTCCGGTTCCTCGATTTCGGGAATCTCCCGGTTCCGAGCGAGGTCAGAGAGTTCAACGATGCAGCGCTGGCGAGGCGCGGGAAGCACGAGGGGCGCGACCCAGGATTCCAGATGGTGGTCGACGATATCTACGCTATCGGAAAAGGCATGCTTGTCGGAAGACCGCGGCGCTAGAAAGACAGCTCGAACTTGCGGTGATGTGTGCAGGGCAGGGTCCCGTGCACGAGGATGAGCATGTGTGATGTGTGGTTTGCAGGTACGAGAGTATGTGATCAATGAGAGGGCTGCATGCAATGGGCACGAGAATCGTTGATGTGATCGCCTCAGCGGGAAAGACTGGCTTCTATTTCGACGACCAAAGGGCCATCAAGAAAGGCGCATTCCAGGACGGGTTTGCCTACGTGGGCGAGCCTGTGACACCGGGGTTCACGGCGGTCAGGCAAGCGGGCGAGTCGGTTTCGGTGATGCTTCTCTTGGATGACGGGCAGGTCGCCTTTGGCGACTGCGCCGCCGTCCAGTATTCGGGAGCGGGAGGCAGGGACCCGCTCTTTCTCGCGTCGGACTTCATGCCGGTGATAGAGAGGCACATAGCCCCGAGGCTCAAGGGGCTAGAGGTGTCGGAGTTCCGCGCGTTGGCGGATGAGTTCGACAAGATCACGGTGGACGGACGGCGTCTTCACACCGCCATTCGCTATGGCGTGACCCAGGCCCTCTTGGATGCGGTAGCCAAAGCGAAGCACATCACCATGGCCGAGGTGATATGCTCCGAGTACGGCCTTCCGATAAACCTCTCGCCGGTCCCGATATTCGTCCAATCAGGCGATGACAGGTACATCAATGCCGACAAGGCCATTATCAAGCGCGCGCAGGTGCTGCCGCACGGTCTCATAAACAACGTCGAGACCAAGCTCGGCTCGAGGGGCGAGAAGCTCCGTTCCTATATCGAGTGGCTTCGCGATAGGGTAAGAAAGCTCGGCGGCGAGAACTACCGTCCCGTGCTCCACGTGGATGTGTACGGCACCATAGGGATGGCGTTCGAGAACAACCTCCCGAGGATAGTTGAGTACCTCAAGACCCTTGAGGAGGCGGCCGCGCCGCTCAAGCTCCGTATAGAGGGCCCGGTGGACGTGGAGAACAGGGAGGGCCAGATGAAGATCCTTGCGGAGCTTACCAGCATGGTGCATGACAAGGGCGTGGGCGTGGAGATCGTGGCGGACGAGTGGTGTAATACTCTTGAGGATATCCGGGAGTTCGTGGATGCCCACGCTGCGGACATGGTGCAGATCAAAACCCCGGACCTAGGTGGCATCGAGAACATCGTCGAGGCGGTCCTTTACTGCAGGCGCAAAGGGGTCGGCGCGTATCTCGGCGGCACCTGCAACGAGACGGATAGGTCCGCCCAGGTGTGCGTCCACATCGGCATAGCCAGCAGGCCCGACCAGATCCTCGCCAAGCCGGGCATGGGCGTCGACGAAGGCTTCATGATAGTCTACAATGAGATGCAGCGCACCCTGAGGCTCATAGAGGCCAGAATCAGGGCAAGGGTGAGGGAATGCGCGGCACCGGCACCGGCGGTCCCGGCCCCAGCCCCGAGCCCGGCCGCCCCGGTGGCCGTGGTGCACGTGGGGTAGACCGGTAGGCTCACGGGGTGTTGAAAGGGGCAGCTTTTTGAGAGGGGGAGTATGGACAAGATGAGTCCGGCGAATCGAGACGAGATCACGGTTCTGTCGGTGGCAGGCATCCTCGGATATGGCTTTCCCGTGGAATCATTCAAGAACGCCGTGGACGGGGGGGTGGATTGCATAGCTTGTGATGCCGGCAGCACCGACCCGGGTCCGGCTTATCTCGGAATGGGGAAGTCGTTCACCACGAGGGCGGCAGTCAAACGCGACCTCAAACTCATGATCGAGGCCGGCGTTGAGAGGCGGGTGCCGGTGCTCGTGGGCTCCGCAGGTGGGTCGGGTGCCCGTCCTCATGTGGAGTGGAACCTCGACATAGTGGACGAGATCGCCCGGGAGCTTGGCAGGCGGCTGAGGGTGGCGGTGATCTGGGCCGACATTGACAAGGCTACGGTGAAGAAGGCCCTTGCGCAGGGGCGTGTGAGACCCCTCGGCCCGGTGCCACAGCTCACGGAAGAGGCCATCGACGCGACCACGCACATCGTGGCCCAGATGGGTGTCGAGCCCTTCATCAAGGCCTTGGAAGGCGAGCCCGATGTGGTCATCGCGGGGCGGTCCTACGACCCGTCGATGTTCGCGGTGATGGGGATCATGAGGGGATACGAGAAAGGTGTCGCCATGCACATGGGCAAGATCCTGGAGTGCGGGGCCATAGCGGCTGTGCCCGGCAGCGGGAGCGACTGCCTCGTCGGCCGGCTGGGCCCGGACTACTTCATCGTCGAGCCGCCCAACCCCAAGAGACGGTGCACCACGGTGTCGGTCGCAGGCCATACCCTGTACGAAAAGTCCGACCCCTATCGTCTCCCCGGCCCCGGCGGCATGATCGACCTTACCGAGTCCAGGTTTGAGCAGATAAGCGAGAGGGCCGTCAAGGTCACGGGCTCGAAGTACGTGCCGTCGCCCGTCAAGACATTGAAGCTTGAGGGCGCCCGGAAGGTGGGCTACAGGACCGTGTCGATCGCCGGCACCCGCGACCCGATCATGATAAGACAGATCGACTCGATAATCGAGGCGGTCAAGGAGGAGACACGGACGAAGCTCACGAGCGTTGCACCGGAGGACTACACCATTATCGTCCACGTATACGGAAAGAACGGCGTTATGGGGAGCCTGGAGCCGGTGAAGGAGACCGCCTCCCATGAGCTGGGCATAGTCATAGAGGCGATCGCCCGCACCCAGGACGAGGCCGATGCCGTGTGCGGGTTCGCAAGGTCGACGATGCTCCACTACGGATACGAAGGCCGCAAGGCTACCGCGGGCAATCTCGCGTTCCTCTATTCGCCGTCGGACCTCAGGGGCGGGGAAGTGTACGAGTTCTCCATGAACCACCTCCTCGAGGTGGACGACCTTGGGGCGCCGTTCCCGATCGAGTTCAGAGAGATGGGGTGATGGTCTCTATGAGTGTGAAGCTGCCTGAAGTATGTGATGTCATCCGGAGCAAGAACTCCGGCCCCTTTGAGCTGACACTGGACATGATATTCTCGGATTTCGAGACCTATAGGCGGGCAAAGGCCGCGAGGCTCATAAACGAGGAGCTCATAGCCAAGCTCTACGGCATCACGCCCGAGAAGGTCCTTGGCGTCATCTACTTCGATCCCGCTAAGGCCATCAAGGCTACGATCGCACGTGCCCTTCCGTGTGGCTCCCCCGGGGACACCGACGTGTACGGCGCGCAGCAGCACGCGCCACTCCTGGACATTGACGTGCCGGACGAGATCGCGGGCGTAAGAAGCCAGCCATAGCTGGCATAACTGGACAGCGGGTGGACGGTCATGGAGATAACCCTCGATAGAGCCATTTACCACGCGCCCAGGGGCAAGAGGCGGCTGATGCACCTGGCGAGCCTGGTCGCCCAGAGGTACCTTTCTCCGACCGACAGGCTCATAGGCGTGATCGGCGACGCCGGAGCGGGAAAGTCGCTCCTCGTCAGGGGCATGTTTCCTGGGCTCGTGCTCACCAACGACGATGACGGTATATACGTCCGTCCCGCCCCCGTCCTGGAAGACGCCCGGCGCGGCAAGTTCGACAGCCACACATACCATGTGGACGCCAGGCTTGAGTGCGCGTTTGCCCAGCCATGGCAGGTCGGAGAGGCGATACGGGCAGCCGTCACCGCTGGCAAGAGGGTTGTTGTGGAGCACTTCGACCTGGTATACCCCTCTGTGGGCTCCAACGCAGAGCTCCTCATCGGCATCGGGGATGAGGTCCTGGTCACACGCCCCTGGGTCTTTGGGCCCTACCCTCACGAGATAGCGGAGGTCGTGTATCGCTCACTGAAGTACCGCAAAATGGCCCACAGCGCCGAGGACCTCACCGCAATCGTCTTCATGGACTTCGGCTACAAGCTGCCGGAGTTCCATTCCGACGTATGGAAGGGCTATGTCATGGAATTCAGGGAGCGCCCTGACATAGACCTAGACGCGATCGAGGCAAGGGTCCGCGAGTACATCCGGCGGGATGTCCCCATCGCCCAGGTGGACGACGAGCACATACGCATGGGAGATCGCGTCATCAGTTGTTCGGGCCCGCGCATTCACGTGTCGTCAACCGGCGAGATCAAGGGCTTCAGGATGGAGAAGGAGATCCTATATGACCGCTTAGCTGATCACTACCTCATCGCCGGCTTGGTGGGCGACGAGGACGGAGGCGAGCATCCCGGAGCGAGCCGTCAGTGGGTGGGGGCGGGGGCATGAGCGAGCCCAGTCCCACCGGGACCGCCGCCCCCGCCCCGGTCGGACCGTTGCTAGAACTCGAGTCCGAACGCCGGGACCACCGACCCAGGGTAGGTCTTGTTGATGAACTCGGCCACCTGCGGGGAGGTGAGCGCCCGTGCGAGCTCCTTGAGGGCCGGGTTATCCTTGTCGCTCGTCCTTACGGCGAGCACGTTCACGTACGGGGACTGGCTGTCCTCGATGAACAGGGCATCCCTTGTGGGAACGAGCTTGGCCTCGAGCGCGAAATTGGAGTTGATGACCGCGAGGTCCAGGTCCTCGAGGGACCTTGGAAGCTGTGCCGCCTCCAGCTCAACTATCTGGAGGTTTTTCGGATTCGACGTGATGTCGAATTTGGTCGCGGTGATCCCGGCTTTGGGATCGAGCTTTATCAGGCCTGCCCGCTGCAAGAGCAGCAAGGCGCGCCCACCGTTCGTGGGGTCGTTCGGGATGCCGACCTTCGCCCTGTCCCTCAGGTCCTTTATATCCTTGATCTTCTTTGAGTACGCGCCCATGGGCTCTATGTGGACCTTCGCGATGTAGGTGATGGCTAGCCGCCTATCGCGGGCGAACTGCTCGAGGTAGGGGACGTGCTGGAAGAAGTTAGCATCGATATCGCCCTCAGCGAGCGCCAAGTTCGGGGTGACGTAGTCGGTGAACTCGACTATCTCAAGGGATATCCCCTTCGCCGCGAGCAGCGGCTTGACTTGCTCGAGGATCTCCGCGTGTGGCACGGGCGTTGCGCCCACCCTGAGCTTGATGGTGCTCGCGCCAGTGCCAGCACCTGCGCCTGCCGCGCCCGCGCCCGCGGCGCTGGCTCCGAGCGCACATGCGTAGGCCAGCGCGAGTGTAAGCGTGAGCATGAACAGAAATGCGAGACGCAGTGCGAGGGCAGGTTTGAAGCCCAGGTGCCTAGTGATGCGCCCGTTAGATTTGTTTGTACGCAAGTTGTTCGTGTGCGAGCTCGTCATGTGTATCAACCTCTCTCCTCATTTCGTCGAATCCTCAAGTTGGCTTTTCTCAAAGCCGGACCCGAGGAGCATCCGCGCCCACGAGCCGCGAGCGACGGGTGGATGGGCGGGCGCGTGTGGGTCCTCCTTCGGGACCCTTCTGCGAGCTGCGACCCCGCGGGTTCAAGCACGCAGCGCGGATTTGCGCACGGCCGGTGTCCGAACGGGCCGCCGCAACCTCGCGCTGCACTAGAGCGGGCGGGTCGCGCGCCGGGACGCCGGAGTTACCGTCCCGCTCGGACGCTCTGGCGTCCGGGTGGCCGGGCGCGGCACGCCGGGCCGGGCAGGGTGCTCTCACGAGATCTGGCCCGTAGTTGCGTCGTTCCTCGATATCTGACCGCACCTCCTTTCCTGGTGGTTATGGCCCGCCTTGTCCTCTCGTGCAATCATCGGCAGCTCCTCCCGAAGGCCGGGAGCGTTTTCGCACCCCCACTCAGCCCCTCCGGGCCCCGACCTTCCGGGCGATGGCTCCTCCTGCCATTTGGACGGCCTGGACGAGAAGCACGAGCACCACGACGGTGATGAGCATCACGTCTCCGCGGAAGCGCTGGTATCCGTACCGCACCGCCAGATCCCCCAGCCCACCGCCGCCAATGGCGCCAGCCATCGTGGAGTAGCCCACTAGGTTGATAGCGGTCAACGTCGCCCCGAGGATGAGAGAGGGCATCGCCTCGGGCAGGAGGACCTTCATGATGATCTCCCAGGGGGACGCGCCCATGGCCTGGGCGGCCTCGACCACGCCGCCATCCACCTCTTTGAGGGAGGTCTCGACCACCCGCGCAACGAACGGGACCGCCGCGACTGTGAGCGGCACGATCGCCGCGGTGGTGCCTATGGACGTGCCGGTGACGAGCCGCGTGAACGGCATGATCCCGACCATGAGGATGACGAACGGGATCGACCGCCCGACGTTTACAAGCGCTGAAAGGACCTGGTTCACGGGCGCGTTGGCCATTATGTGATTTCTCTCGGTAACCACGAGCGCGACCCCGAGCGGCAGGCCGATGACGATGGAAAGCGCTGCGGAGGCGCCTACCATGTAGAGGGTTTCACCGAGGCTGGCGAGAACCACGTTGAACAACAGCGTGCTAGACAAGTGACATCACTCCCATCCCCGTCCGTGTGCGCGAGAGCCCTCGGCCTCGCCCGAGGTGCAGGCGTCGGTCGGTTCGCCGGATGTCCACGTCTCACCGGAGAGCTCGCGACTGTCCTTAACCACCTCAACGCGGGCACCCGCATCGCCCAAGAACGCCAGCGCTGCGTCCATTTTCGCCGGCTCACCCGACAGCTCCACGAGCATGGTTCCAAACGGGACACCGCCGATGTGATCGATGTGAGCCGTGAGGATGTTCACGTCCACCCCGAAGTCACGGACGACCGACGAGATCACAGGGTTTCCCGTAGCCTTGCCGACGAACGAAAGCCGCACGACCCTCTTGCGAGGTGATTTCGTTGCCGCTGCAAGGATCTCAAGCGCCCAATCCGGAGGAGCGGCAAGGCGCGTCAGCCCCCAGACCAGGGCCTGCGTGGTCCTGTGCTTGGGCCGGGTGAACACGTCCAGCACCGGGCCGGCCTCGATCAGCCGCCCGCTCTCGATGACTGCCACAGACCCGCATATCTCTTTGACGGCGTTCATCTCATGGGTGATAAGAACGACGGTGATCCCGAGATCGGCGTTGATTCTCTTTAGGAGCCTCAGGATGGTCCTGGTGGTCTCGGGGTCCAGCGATGAGGTGGGCTCGTCGCAGAGCAGGACCTTCGGATCATTCGCGAGGGCCCGCGCTATCCCCACCCTCTGCTTCTGCCCACCGCTGAGCTCGCTGGGGTAGGCGTCCGCCTTGTCGTCCAGTCCCACCAGCCGGAGGAGTGAACGGACCTTTTCCGCTCTTTCGCGCCTCGGCGCGCGGGCGATCTCCAGCGGCAAGCTGACGTTTTCGAAGACGGTCCGCGATGATAGTAAGTTAAAATGCTGGAAGACCATGCCTATCTTCTTCCGCGCTTCGCGAAGCGCCCTGCCGCGCAGCGCGGTGAGCTCGACTCCGTCCACGAAGATGCGGCCTGAGTCGGGACTTTCAAGCATGTTAATGCACCGCACCAGGGTGCTCTTTCCGGCTCCTGACAGCCCGATGACTCCGTAGATTTCACCCCGTGGGATTGCGAGGCTCACGTTGTCCAGGGCCACGACGGTGGTGGGGCCCACCCTGAATGTCTTGCACACGGACTCCAGTTGAACCATCTGGGCATGTTCCTTTCATCGTCGCAAACGAGATGCGCGTCCAGTTCAGTTCGGTTCAGTTCAGTTCATGAGGAATCTCCGGCGGAAGGCCTCTCGTTGCAGAGCGCGAGTCTCTTCTCCGCGCCGGTTTCCCGCAATGAGAAGGGCCCTTTCCGCAGTGGGAAAGGGCCCAATATCATTTCGTCCTACTTCCCTCATCTGCCGGTTCAATCCGCTGGATTCACCCGCTGCCGGATTCACCCGCTGGACTTGGCACCTTTCCCGTAGCGCAGCCTACATAAGTCAGCCGCGACAGGGGAAGGTTGCCGGGTTTCATCGGGCCAGTCCCTCCACCTCTCTTGATAAGAGCAAGCATAAGCCGTCAGGCGCGGTCGATATTCGATTTTAGCTGCATGTTACCACGTGTGCCACTACGTGTCAATAGGCCCCGTTCTTTCCTTTTTCTTCACTTCTCTACATGCAAGACTCCTGTTATGACGGGGTCCTCGTGTGACAGGGTCCTCACATCCCAGGTCATCGAACGACCCGTCCGGCGCCCGTCCATGCCCCACCGACGTCCACGTTCTCGCGAGGGCAAGAAGGCCCGACGGGCCGCCTTCGCTTGATCTTGGCTTTGCCCCGCCCCGGTCCCAGCAGCGGCCGACCTACTTGACCCCGATGCCGCCCATGATGGTCCAGGCGTCTATGACGAGCTTCTTGCCTGTGCCGTTCGCACCCGGCCGGCTGTAGACACGGGAGGACACGATGCCAGCGCTCTCCTCACCCAGGAATGTGACGCCGCCCAGGACGGCGGTGCCCTGGCACTCTAACGCAAGGTCCGCGGGGACCTTGACGTCTATTCCGCCCATGATGGCCGTGAGGCTGAGGGTGGTGGTGCCATCCGGGATGTTCGCCTTGGTGAGGTCGAGGTTGATTCCGCCCATGAACGCGACGTAGCTGCCGTTCTCAAGGCTCCATCCAGGGGCCTTGCACTCGATGCCGCTCATGACCGCCCAGTGCGTGCCACCGGCGGCGAGCGGCCCGCGAATGAGGCTCCACCCAATGAGAATGATCAAGATCGGCCACAGAAGGCGCCAGATGATGTCAAGGTCGATACTGTACAGGCCGAGATTGCGACCGATCAGGCTGACTCCAAGGGCGACGAGGATCAGCCCGAAGACGACGGACACGCTCGGGAAGGCGTGTGACCGGCCGTGGCCATCTTGGCGTGGAGGAGATAGCGCGCAGTACATAGAATCTAGGCCCCAGACGATGAGCAAGAGGGGCCAGTACGTCGCTATGAGCTTGCCGATATCCGTGTTGACGATGCCGAGGTTGCGAAGAAGCCATACAGCACCGAGCGCGATTATGAGAAGGCCCAGCAGGACTGAATGAATCCGGGGGTGGCCCATGTCACCGACTCCCTTCTCGACGTTCTCCGCAAGCGGTCAGCCGGCGCTCCGCCCGGCTCCGCCGCACGCCGCCGCCCGGTCGAATCGGAGGCCGGGGAAGCTGGCAAGACAAGGGAGCCGTCGGCACAGCTGTCCTCGCGGGCCCTTATGATGATGGCATACTATACCGGAAGTTGTCAATCCTGCACCTTTGTGAATAGCAGTGCGCGGTCTTGGAGAGATCACCTGTTCTTGTCAGGCTCCTCGTGGCAAGCGCGAACTCATCGCCCTGGCCGGGGAACCTAGATGAAAGGCCCGGGGGCCGGGCGGCGCGGCGGGGGGCGGCGGGACGGACTTGGCCCCCCGTCCTCGGGAGCCCCTTCCGCGCGTCTGCATGCACCTTTGAGGAGGGGTGGAGCGTGGCTTCCTTGTGGAAAACTGTCTCGAATGGCAGACAACGTGCCGGTCGCGTGAAGAGCTTTCAGCGAGAAAGGGATTGCGTCATCTTCCACTGCGAGGGGGGCATCTTGCGCATTGCCGTGCTGCACAGCAACTCGGTGCGCGTGACCTTCAATCGCGACTACCGTTTCACGGGCAGGCGTTCCTTCGCGGTGGTGAACGCGTCCTCTTGCGAGGCCTTCACCGTCCAGGACACTGCCGTCGCGGTCGTGCTTCGCACCGCCGAGCTGGCCGTCGAGGTTGTCAAAGCGGACGCTAGGATAAGGATGTGCGATTCAGTCGGCCGCGTTGTGTGCGAGGACGCGGGCGACGGCCTGACCTGGAACCGCCACACCGTGATGTGTTCCAAGGCCATGGACGGTGAAACGCATTTCTACGGCCTGGGAGAAAAGACGGGCTTCCTGGACAAGCGGGGCAGGGAGTACCTCATGTGGAACACTGACGATCCACTGCACACGCCCACCAAGGACCCGCTTTACAAGTCCATCCCTTTGCTCCTGACTTTCAACGGGGAATGGGCTACCGGCACGCTCGTGGACTATGCCGGGAGGATCTGGTTCGATCTTGGCGTGGCGTCCGACGGAAGCTATAGCTTCAAGGTGGACGACCACGAACTGGACTACTACTTCATCTACGGCCCCGATCTGAAGCGGGTTCTCGGCACGTACACCGACCTCACAGGGAGAATGCCCCTGCCGCCCCTTTGGGCCCTCGGTTACCAGCAGTGCCGTTGGAGCTATTACCCGGAGGCCGTCGTGCGGGACCTGGCCGATACGTTCCGCGAAAAAGACATCCCCTGCGACGTCATCTACCTTGACATCGACTACATGGACGGTTACCGGGTCTTCACCTGGGACCGGGAGCGCTTCCCGGACCCCGAGCGCATGTTGGCCGACCTCGGCGCGCAGGGGTTCAAGGTCGTGACGATCGTGAACCCAGGTGTGAAGAGGGATCCGAATTACGGTGTGTACGTCGAAGGCGTGCAGAGGCACTTGTTTTGTCGATGGTTGACTGGCGAGGTCTACCACGGCCGTGTCTGGCCGGGTGAAGCCGCTTTCCCGGATTTCACGAAGAAGGAGGCTCGCAGGTGGTGGGCGGAGAAACACGACGCGCTGCTCGGCAAGGGAGTGGCAGGCATATGGAACGACATGAACGAACCCAGCGATTTCTCGTTGCCTCCCACGCCTTCCACGCAGAGGTCTACCGCGCAAGGATCTCCTGCCCAGGACCGCACGAAGGCCACCGTGCCGGACGAGTTGATGGCTGAGAACGATGGCGACCCGTGCACGTTCGGCCGCATCCATAATGCATACGCCCTGGAGATGTGCCGGAGCACGTGCGAGGCGTTCCGGTTGCTTAAGCCCGAAGCCCGCCCGTTCATCCTCACCAGGGCCGCCTATGCGGGCATACAGCGGTATGCGGCGGTCTGGACTGGCGACAATTGCAGCTGGTGGGAACATCTGGCGATGTCGCTTCCTTTGTGCATGAACATCGGCCTTTCAGGCGTGCCGTTCGTCGGAAGCGATGTCGGCGGGTTTCAGGGAAACGCCACGCCAGAGCTTTTCGTGCGGTGGATGCAACTCGGTGCTTTCACCCCATTCTTCAGGGCGCACTCCATGCACGACACGCGCCCTCACGAGCCTTGGGCGTGGGGACCCGAGGTGGAAGAGATCTGTCGCAGGTATATCAAACTTCGGTACGCGCTGCTTCCATACACCTACAATGAGTTCTACAAGGCGAGCCAGACCGGTCTGCCTGTCATGCGTCCGCTCGTCCTGGACTATCCCGATGACGAGCGAACGCACAACTTGAACACCGAGTTCTTGTGGGGTGAATCGTTCCTGGTCGCGCCCGTAACCGAGCCGGCGGCCGTCAAGCGATGCGTGTACTTGCCGGAGGGGACCTGGTTCGATTACTGGACCGACCGCAGGTACCCCGGCAAGACAGATTATCTCGTGGACGCGCCTCTCGATACCCTGCCTCTCTTCGTCAAGGCGGGCTCGGTGATTCCCTCTGTTGCCCCCGTAAACTACGTGGGTGAGGCGCGGGCAGAGACCATGCGTCTCGACGTGTACCTCGACGCATCTAGCGGCTCAGAGGCCCGGTACACCCTCTATGAAGATGACGGCCTCACCCGCAGGCACGAGGATGGGGAATACAGCCTCACCGAGTTCCGTTGCAGCGCCACGGAGAAAGAGATCGTTTTTCAAATCACTCCCGTAGTATCGGAATACCGCAGCGGCAGGAAAAGCTATCGCCTCCGTTTCCACGGCGCTCCACCGGAGGTCGGCGTGCCGGGGGGCAGGGCATGTCTGGGAAAGGCCCGGCGCGCCAGCGCGGGGGCGGGCGAGGAGGGCGGGCTTGAGCGTGCGGCCGACGGAAGAGCCGATGCGGGGTCGCCGCCAGAACGTGAGGTCATCGAGATAGACATCCCGGACGAGGCACGGCCCGTACGCGTAGTCGTCGACAGGACCGGGTGGAGGGTCGAGCCCGGCGAGGCGGAACGGGGAGGGGATTGATGTACAACGGAGGCTCACCAGCGCGGAGTTGTATGGGACCTTTATCCCTCCGCAGCCCTTCGCGTCCCGGGGAGCAAGTGGACCGAAAGACCGGGAGGTCAGGCTATATCCTCATGCGCCGTCAGAAGATCTCGCCCTGCCCGCGCGTGAGAGCCATGTAGGCCACGCGGGTCTTCTCCACGTAGCTCCCGCTCCTATCAAGGACCAGCCCCCTGCCAATGGCGGTCGCCACATCCCAGTCCGCTCTGTCAGAGGCTTGCCTCTCGAGCACCTGCAGCAAGTCCGCCGCTCCCTGAGGCGGGCTGCTCCTGCCGTCCAGGACTAGGTGAAGCTCGACCGGCGTAACCCCGTGGGCGCGCGCGGCCTCCAGCACGGCAACTCCTTCATTGATGTTCCCGTGGGAGCTCTTTTCCGACAACATCATGATGATATGGACTCTACCTCCAAAGGCCGACGCTCTCTTGAACCCGCATATGAGCGCAGGGTTGTCCAAGAAGTTGCCAGACTCGACTGCTTTGGCTATCCTCAGTTCATCCTGGGGGATCGTTCTGCCGGCGCCGATGGTGAGATGCCCCGTCTCAGAGTTTCCCGGACGTCCCTCCGGGAGCCCGACGGCCAGCCCGGCAGCCAAGAGTGTGGTATAGGGACATCCTTTCCTTATCCTGTCCATGGTGGGCGTTCTTGCGGCGGCGATAGGATTCGCGGATGGGTCTGCTTTTCCCACACCCCATCCGTCAAGCACCACCAGCGCGCACTTGCGTGGGGCGTTACTTCCACCGCTCACGAAAAGCGGCCTTCCCGTCATCTCGCCTGGCACTCTCAGCCCGAGCAACTCGAGGACTGTTGGAGCGACGTCGGCGAGAGACGCGTCACATGCGACCGTGCTCGCCCGAAACTGCCCCTCACGAGGTGGCACAATGGCGAACGGCACCCGGGCAGTGGTGTGTCCCAGGCTGGGGCTGCCATCTTCATTTCGGAATTGCTCCAGAAGGCCGTGGTCTGCAGTTACAACCACCGTGTACCCCGTTTCTGCTGCAGCGCTGCATATGGCACCGAGTGCTCTGTCAACCGCTTCCGCGCATTTGACGTTCGCATTCCAGTCATCTAGGTGCCCGATCATATCCCCTGCTGCAAGGTTCGCGAGAATGAAGCTAAACCTGCCATCCCGCATCGCATCGGCCACTGCTTGCGAGACTTCCCAGGTGCTTGTTTCCGGAGTGTTGGTGAGCTGAGAAGAAGGGGGGCTCGGTACCACCATTCGCTCCTCACCAGGGAACGGCTCGGCCCTTCGCCCGTTGAAGAAGAAGCCTACATGAGCGGACTTCTCGGACTCTGCCACCCGGAGCTGTGAGAGGCCAGCCCGGCTTATGACCTCCCCTAGAGTCATTTCGGGGCGCAAAAGGGGGAAGACAGTGGGAAGGTGCGAGAAGCGCTCATGATACTGAACGAATGGTATGAAAGCGAGATTTGGCATACGCTCCACCGCAAACTTGTCGAAAGAAGGGTCGGTGAAAGCGTCAGTAAGCTGGGCCTCTCGGTCTCCCCGCCTACAGCAGAACACTACGCAGTCTCCATCGCGTATTCGTCCGACGGGGACGCCGCCCTGCCCCCGCACCAGCGGGTTCATCCAATAGTCTACAGCACCTGCTTCGTAGCGTCTCCTAAGAGCTTTGGCCAACAGCTCCGTGGTCTTCATGGTGCGTTCCTCCTTCGCCGGGAAAGTCATGGGAAAAGAACACCTCTTTGCACTGCGAGTCTTGCGCCCTCGCCCGGCTCGAATCTGTTGTCAGCGCTGGTCTGAACACGCAGGACGTCGTCGCCAAGTCTGACCCTGTAGTCGACAACATTTCCAAGGAAGACGGCTACGTCAACCTGACACTCGACACCTTCCTCTCGGTTCAAGAGCAAGTCCTCCGGTCTCACGGCAAAGCTGTAAGTACCGCGACCCACCTCGGGGCTGTTGATCCTCACCACCGAGCCGTTGCGAAGGCGCAGGGTGGCGAGGCCGTCTCGCCACTCTAGGACCTCGCATGGCAGGAAATTCATTGTGCCTATGAAGTCCGCGACGAACTTGTCGGCAGGAGATTTGTAGATCTCATAGGGCGTTCCCTCCTGGACAATCATGCCGGAATTCATTACTGCTACCCTGTCGGACATAGCCATGGCTTCTACTTGGTCGTGCGTCACGTATAGGATGGCTATTCCCGTCTTCCGTTGAAGATCTTTCAGCTCGAACCTCATCTGTTCACGCAACTTGGCATCAAGGTTTGAAAGCGGCTCGTCCAGCAGCATGACCTCAGGGTCCATGGCAAGCGCCCGCCCGAGTGCCACCCTTTGCTGTTGGCCACCGGACAGTTCCGCGGGGTATCTCTTCTCAAGGCCAGAGAGCTTCAGGAGGTCTACGATGTTCGACAACGTTGACCGGATTCTCGCCTTTGAAGCCCGCGCTATTTTGAGGGGATAGACTATGTTCTGCTCCACTGTCATGTGCGGCCATACCGCATAGTTTTGGAAGACCATCCCTATACCACGGCGTTCAGGGGGCACCATGACACCCTTTTCAACCGACGAGACAAGGCGTCCACCCACATAGACCTCACCGAACGTCGGTTGCTCAAGCCCGGCGATACACCGAAGCGTCGTAGTCTTCCCGCAGCCCGACGGGCCGAGGAGGGAAAAGAACTCGTTCTTGCGTACCGTGAAGGTCACGCCGTCCACAGCGGCATAAGAGCCGAATCTCTTCGTAAGCTTCAGCACTCGTATTCCTTCGAGCCGATCTGCCAATCTAGCGCCACCTCCGCTTAGAATCCGATTTCACCCCGCGACAGTCTGCGGACCAGGGCGTTACCAGCAAAAATGATCAAAAGGACAACTGTTGAGAGCGCAGCCGCTATCTGGCTATAACCGGCGTCTTGCATATTGTAGATCGCGACACCAAGCGTCTCTGCTCCCTGCGACCAAAGGAGCACAGACATGGTAAGTTCACGAAAGGCAGGCATGAATACCAGGACCCAGCCGGATACAAGTCCGGGCTTAATCAGTGGTAGGACTATATCGCGCACCGTGTCGCTCCATCTCGCCCCCGACATCCTTGCGGCCTCTTCCAGCGATATGTGCACCTGCTGGAGGGTGGCGTTGGTCGTGCGGATGGAGAAGGGCATGTAAGTAACCAGATAGGCAGCGAGTAACACCCAGATTGTGCCGTAAAGGACAACAGGCGGACGCGACCAGGCCAATATCATCGCTATGGCGATCATTGTGTGCGGGACCGCATATGGGATGGTCCCAAGAAAGTCTAGCACACGAGCCGCAGCAAACTTGGCTCTGATACACATGTATGAGACGAAGGCCCCTGCTGTCATAGTGATGGTCGCGGTGCAAACACCAAGGAAAAGGCTATTCCTGAAGGCGCGCGCTGCAATCGGAATGCGCAAAACGTACTTGTAATGGTCTAGAGTCATGCTCTTGAAAGTCAGCGGAGCACCCCAGTATTTGATGAACGACGTTAGGATCATCGAAGCTATCGGTACGACGCCAGCGAAAAGAGCTGCAGCGATCACCACGACGAATAGAGGTACCCTTGCAGGGCCCAACCTCATTGTCTGCGGTCGCACACTCTTACCTGAGATTACGGCATACCTGTGCTGCTTCCGCTCAAGTCTTCGCTGGAGTATAAGTGCAACACCTGAAACGAGGGCCAGTATAACAGACATGGCAGCTGCCACGGGCATGTCCGGTATGGACAGTGCTGAGTATATCTTTGTGGTAAGAACGAAGAATCTCGCCCGAAACCCGAGAAGCGCTGGGATGCCGAAGTTGCATATGGAGCCGACGAACGCGAGAAGCCCTCCCGCGGCGATGGCGGGAGTGACTAGGGGGAGTGTAACGTCGAGAAGGGTCCTGAATGGGCTTGCTCCCGACATTCGTGCGGCTTCCTCAAGCGATGTGTCTATCCGACCTAGAGCGCCACTCACCGTAATGAACACCACGGGAAGCTGGTATATCGAAAGGACGAGGACAACTCCTGAAGGGCTATACACGTTCCATGGTGCCGAGCCGGCGCCCGTGGCGCTCATGTAAAGCTTCGTCACGTAGCCCGCGGGCCCGAACAGCTGAGCCCAGGCGATCGCACCTATGAACGGCGGTATTCCATAGGGCAGCAATAACAGCAAACGGAGGAACGACTTCGCCGGGATGTCGGTCCTGACCACCAGCATCGCCAGGAGGGCTCCCGCCGCGACACACATGATCGTGCTGAGCACAGACACCCACACGGAATTCCACAACGCCTTCAGGTTCGCGGCGTCGCTGAATACCCGAGCATAGTGCGCCAAGCTCAGGCCCGAATCTGAGCTGAAGCTCTTCGCGATCACAAGGGACAATGGGTAGATGATCACAACTGCGAAAAAGAGGCCGATCGCGGCTGTGATCGCGTACCTCGCGTCAAAGGAGCGTCGAACTACGCTGTTCAAACGTACCCTCCTCTCTCCTGTCCGTGTGCATGATGGCGCGTCCGCGGCCGAACGTTCTGACAGGGGCACACACGGGGGCGCACTTGATTGTACATGTCCCCGTGCGTGCCTCCCATGCGGGCGCCATTCGCTACTTGAGCATCAGTTTCTCAAACGTTTCCCTTATCTCCGAGGTGTGATCCGCTGCCCACTCGTACGGGATCGGCATGACCTTGATTCGGTCGGGCGTAGGCATGCCGGGCGGGGGCGCTACGTCGGGCCTCACAGGCATGACGCCGTCGCGTACCATGAACTCCTGTCCCGTTTTGGACAGTGCGAAGTCGATGAACGCTTTTGCGGCGGCGAGGTTCTTAGTGCCGGATATTATGGCAACCGGGCTTGGGATGGAGACAGTGCCGTCTTCCGGCCATACTACGTCAACGGGCGCCCCCGCTTTCTTGAGTTCGTAGACCATGTAATCCAGGACCATACACGCAGCGAACTCACCGGCTCCAAGCCCGCGCGAGACGTCTGAGTTCCCCCGCAGCACTTGCACCCCGTTCTTCCGCGCCTGCTCGAGCCAGCCCCAGCCCCCATACTTGTTCACGAAAGCTGCGGTCACCATGAAGTTCGAACCGGAGTAAAGCGGGTTGGCCATAGCAGCCTTCGGGCCCATGGCAAGCAGGTCGTTCCACGTCCGTGGAACTGAGTCCGGCTTGACGAGAGAGGTATTGATTCCGATCACCATGTTGATCAGCCGGGCGGCGGTGAAATAGCCATCAGGATCCCTGAGCTCGGCAGGTACCTTGGCCGCCTCGGGAGACTTGTATGGGTATAAGAGTCCCTTGGCCTTAAAGGAGTGGTAGCTGGCTGCGTCAGCGAGCCACACCACGTCAGCCTTGACGCCGCCTGCCTCGTTCTCCGCCCAGATCTTGTTCACTACATCCGTACTGCCTGCCCGAAACACTTCGACCTTGATGTCTTTGTTCGTGCGCGTGAATTCGTCTACGAACTTGGTTGCGAGCTCAAGCGGAACTGAGGTGTAGAGCAGGAGTCTCGACTGAGCTGATACCTGTGTCGCAATGGAGAGGAGAACCACCAGAGCCAGAAGACAGGTCACAGTCCTATGCATTGCCGAAACGCCTCCTTAGTTTTGAATCGGTTACCTCTCACAAGACCTATCGCTTTCGATTGCTTGACGCGCGTCGTGCCAGAGAGAGCACCTCTTCGTCCAAACGCTCGGAGGGATCCAACGGTACCGGCTCGTTGTCCATGTAGACGACTCTGCAACCCTTTTCGATTCCCCAGGCCGTGACAACATCCACCGCGGCTGCCTTGAGCTCTGTGACCACCACCTCCGGTGCTAGCCTCTCAAACGAGGCGAGATCTCCTCTAAGAAGAGGCCTGTTCGAAAGATGACAGCTAATTCCCGCTATGTAGCACCCGTAATTCGCTTCAAGGTGTTCGGCCACCGTTCTGGCCATGGACGGCGGAGTCGTGAGAGTAAGCACAATCTTCTTGCCTGAGATCTCACCCAGAGGACGGGGCCGGAAGACAGTCCTGATTACCCTAGCTTCTGGGTTAAGCTTGGAGATTGTGTCCGCCATCTCCGTCACCTTGGTCTGGTCAGCTATGGGGCTTTCGCACATCGTGAGGATTATCAGGTCTGAAGTGAGTACCCTGTACGGGCCCAGGTAGGATGACAGGTATTCGCGAGGCTGATTCGCGCCGACAACGAGGATTCTAGCGTCTGTGTGCACTGACGGGATGGTGGACCCGCTTCCCTCAAAGACTACTATGTCGGCGTCCACTGTCTCGGAGAGCCTTGCTCCCTTCTCCACATTCGAGGTGAATGTCTGCCCTGACATTCCTCCGCCGCACCTTCGACAGCCTATGGTCGTGACTCGAGAGGTCAGCGCATCTTCGAAATGGTCCGAGGAGGCATGGCGGCCCTGCTTTGCTACAGAAAGCAGGTACTCTGGGGTTATCTCGATCTCCGCACCTCGGATGAGCTCGGGCTCTGCAGGCCCTCCCCGGCCCATAGTGACAATCACAGGCCGGAATTCTCTTGAAAGAGTTCGTGCCACGAATCCTCCAACGGCTGTCTTACCTATCCGCTTGCCTGTGCCCACCACAGAGATGGACGGGCGGGAGACGCGCGCCGCCTCCCTGGGCGGAGCAAACCTGAAGTCCGCGCCTTCGTACACCACCCCTCGTGCAAGAACAGTGCTGGCTATGGCGAAACGCTCCCGGTAACCTACAACAGGCTCGTCGCTCAGGTCCACGATTTCATCGGGCCGGTACGTGTCTATGGCCTCGCATATTGCCTGAAGGTAATCGGGTTTCTTGATGACTGGCACTCCCAGCTTCGCCAGATCGGCATCTGAGCCGATCTTCTCGGTCCCCCCGATGAATACCGCTGCCACGATGTCGCGGTCCACCCCGAGCTCTGCGAGCGCATCGTGAGTGACCGCTGGGTAGTGCTCCCCGTCTGTCAAGACCACGGTTTTCGGCTTGGTCATGCTGCTACCTCCTTATTTGCAGGCGGATTACAGAACTAGAAGGATGAAGCGTTCGTCACCGCTTCCTTCACGGACCGCATGTTGGTAAGATCAATGTAGGTCTTGCACATATCACCTCGTATGAGAGACTTGGCGTACAGCACCGGCCGTGGGCCGTCAGCATACGATATTCGGTCGTTCAGGAGAGCAAGTGCACCCATGGGTTGTTCAAGAAGCTCTGCTTCGAGCGAATCCAGGAAAACCGGTCTGAAGGTTTCATCGCTTCTCTTGAGAACAATGCCGTATGTTGAAGCGAGTATCCTGAAAAGCGACTGTGAGAGGTCAGACTTCTCGAGCTCAGGCGCCGTGTCTGTCGAGATGAACGTGGTTTCTACGAGCATTGGGCGTTGGTCGACTCGTTTGAGTCGGCGCACACGCAAGATGTCGGCACCCTCTTTGACGGCAAGGTACGACCCCACGAGTTTCGATGCCTTAACGTGGTCCACTGAAAGCACCTCTGCCGCGAAGTGGTGCCCAAGCGCCCGGATACGGGACGCAAGTCTCATTTCGTCCGTAATGTAGGTAGTCTCCTTGTACTCCATGGGAAACTGCGGGCATGCCACGAACGTGCCCTTGCCCTGCAAGCAATAAAGCAACCCTTCGTGGACAAGCTCGGATATCGCCTGCTTTGCGGTGGTTGTGCTGATTCCATACGTGGCGCACAGCTCGCGGACTGACGGGATGCAAGTGTGCGGCCTCCATTCGCCCGAAGTTATCTTCTCTTTGATTGCCTCTTTGAGCTGGTAGTAAAGTGGAACAAAGCTCTCTTTTTGAAGCATAGCGCCCTCCTGCATACCTTTGAGTCGTGCTCCTGAGTGACCACGAACGTTCGTCGACCTGGTCCAACTAAGGACTTGTTGTAAAGGGTGTCCGCCTCGGCGCTCGCAGCGTAGTGCCTGCTAAACGGCACTGTACGTGTACACACATTCACGTGTCAACACACATATTCTCCGTCTTTACCCGAAATCCTTCTTCGGTTGTGGGGAATTCACCGGGTGTGGCGCGGCAGGTACCGGCTACCGATCTTGACATGTCTGGGTGTGGCACCATAGGTTTTGTCTCGTCGTTTGACGGCGCTAAGGTTACCTGAATCTCAGCAATGTCGCGGGTGTCGTGCAGAAATGCTCCGGGCCCTTGGTAGGTGGCGGCGATCACGAGAGAGGTGTGGAAATCCGGCGAGCGGATTGCCGGACCGGGTTCTGGTGAAGTGGGCCCCGTTTGGTCGTCGTCAATTACAACAGGGGTAGACTGACAATTGCTGCCAATGGGGTAAGGATTATCGCATCCTCCCATGGCTGCTCGAACGGATATCCATGGGTGCCAGGTAACGCGCGACCAATGTGAAGAGAATCTCTTTGTACATCCCTTCAAGTATGAAGGAATTCTCCCTTTCATGTCGAAAAACTTCCATGCGGCGGGCAAAAGCGTGAAGGTTCCCTACCTGCTCTACAGGTGTAGGTCCAACAGATGCCTGCGACATGCGTCATGCATCTGGCGGCGGCATTCGGCGCAGCGAGCGGAGGTGCTTCAACTTTGTCGAAAGTGCTGGAGCACGTAAACCCAGTCGAAAACGTTATGCCTTCTGGGGGCTGCCTTCCGAAGCTTAGAAAGATGTTTGGAACGCTCCGTCCATCAGAGAAGAAGGTTGCATCCTACATCCTCAATAACGCGGCGCAGGTTATCTACCAGTCCATCACCGAGCTTTCCGCTAACTCGGGTGCTAGTGATGCCACAGTGATACGTTTGTGCAACCGCCTGGGCTACAGCGGTTATCAAGAGCTCAAGATCGCGCTTGCTAGGGAGCTCGTATCCCCAAGCAAGAACATTCACGAAGATATCGGCCCCGGCGATGATCTGGCAACGGCTGTCAGGAAGGCCTTTCAAGCGAACGCCCAGGCGATCAACGATACGCTAGACCTCCTTAACATGGAGTCCCTGGCGAAGGCGGTCGACGCTGTCGCTGCTGCCCGGCAAGTGTACCTCTACGGAGTTGGCACCTCCGCCTTGGCGGCTCAGGACGCGTACTACAAGTTGGTAAGAGTCGGGATCCCGGCTAACTTCTTCGCGGACCCTCATATGCAGGCTATTTCCACCGTCCTCACGGGAGATAAAGACGTGGCCATCGGCTTCTCGCACTCGGGGAGCACGAAGGATGTTGTGGACGCGCTGTCACTTGCCAAGGCGCAAGGCGCTCGCGTCATTTGCATAACCAACCGCGGAAGGTCTCCGGCGGCAAAGCTTGCAGACATCCTTCTGCTCACCGCATCGGAGGAGACACCCTTCGGCAGCGGCGGCATGCCGTCCATGATGGCACAGCTCAGCGTCGTAGACGCTTTGTTTGTTGGAGTTGCTCTTAAGATCTACGACCGCGCGGTCCGGTTCATCGAGCGGACCGGCGAAGCGGTAAAGGGAAAGAAGTACTGAATGCTTTACGTCGGCGCAGCCAAAACGGAGATAACTCCTGCTCCCCGGATCCCGATGGCAGGCTATCGAGCACGGGTTGGAGTGGCCAAAGGCGTCCACGACCCTCTGTTTGCGCGGGCGGTCACGCTTGACGATGGCGGGCGCGGGCTTGTGTTGGTCGCTCTAGACTTGTTGGCGGCGGGCGAGGACCTCGTCGCCGCCATAAGGCGGGAGACTATGTCGCGCCTTCGCGGAATGCCCGCAGGAGGCGCAGATGTGATCGTTTGCGCCACGCACACGCACGCGGGGCCGGCCGGGATTCTCTCCAATTCCGAAAACCACGACCGCGAGCTCGTGGGCGCGATCGTGTGCAAGGCCGCAGAGGCTGCGGCTGTCGCCTGGGAGACTCGCCGCCTAGGGCGCATCGGATTCGGCTCGTGCAGGATTCAAGGGGTCGCGTGCAACAGGGCAGATTCATCGTCCAGCTTCGACCCACTATTGAGGCTGATGAAGCTCGAGGACGTGAGCGGGAGCCCCATTGCGTGCGTCATCAATTACGGGTGCCATCCGACGGTCCTGGGTCCGGAGAACCTTCTCTTCTCTCGTGATTGGCCTGGGTACACCCAAGACATGATGGAGGCCTCACGCGACCCCATAGGCATGGTGTTGTTTCTCAACGGTGCGTCTGCCGACGTGAGCACTCGCTACACGAGACGCGCCTCGAGTTTTGACGAAGCACAGCGGCTCGGCCGGATCGTGGCCGACGGCGCGCTTGGTGCCGCCCGCCAGATCGAGTACGTACCGACGCATGAGATACGCGTGCTGCGCAAGAGGGTCACGCTACCTCGTAAACCGCCCGTATCGCCCGAATCCGCTTCTCAGGCTCTCAGAGAAGCCGAGGAGGAACTGGCGGAACTCAAGGCGAGGGCTGACGCGTCGCCTGCCGAGGTGAGGCGCGCGGAATCGGCCGTGCTGGCGTGGCAGATAGTCGTGGAGAGAAGCCGGGACCCTAGGAGGAAGAAAGAAGGGCTTGAGGCATCCGAGCCCGTGGCTCGTCCGGACCCCGTGGTTCCCGTGAGCCCTGCAAACTTTGCTGAGCGCGAAGGCGTCAAGCTCGTCGAAAGCGCGTGTGAGGGCCTTACATGCGAGGTGTGTGTGCTGGATCTGGAGTCTGCCATTATGGCTTTTGTCCCCGGGGAGGCGACCGCACGAACAGGAAGCCGCGTAACGCAGAGGATCGCCGAGATCAGAGGGCTTGCGACAGACCGGGTCTGGCTGATAGGCTACGCCAACGGCCATCTCGGGTACATTGCGGACACCGACGAGGCGCGGGGGGCCGACCCTTCTTCATACGAAGCGCTGATGAGCCGCGTCACGCCTGAGGCAGCGCGCTTGATCGAAGAAGAGATCGCGAATCTGGTGGTGAAGGGGATGTCGGATAGGTGTTAGGCAAGAGATACTTCGAAAGCATCCGTGAACTCCTGGACGCAGTGGAGAAAACGCAGTTTGAGGCGATATGCAAGGCTGCGGATGCTGTGGCCGAGTCGATCAGCAGGGGCAAGACATTTCACCTCTTCGGCACAGGTCATTCGCACATGATGGCTGAAGAGGCCTTTTGTCGGGCCGGAGGGCTCGTGCCGGTCAATGCGATCCTGGAACCCGCGTTAATGCTGCACGAAGGACCTTTTAAGGCGACTGCGATGGAGCGCCTCGAGGGTTACGCAGAGATCATCGTTGAACACGCGGGTATCGAAGAGGGCGACACGGTCATGGTGATCTCCAACTCCGGGAGAAACGTCGTGCCTGTGGAAGTGGCGCTTACCTCGAAGGGCCGCGGTGCACTGGTTATCGCCCTCACGTCGCTGGCTCACTCGAGCAAGGTTGCGTCGCGCCACAGCAGCGGTAAGCGGCTATTCGAGGTCGCCGACATAGTCATAGACAACTGCGGGGTGTTCGGGGACGCCATCCTTGAGGTGGGTGGGCTCTCGACCAAGGTAAGTCCCACATCAACTGTCACAGGAGCCGCGATCATCAACACACTTGTCGCGGAAGTCGTGGAGAGGCTGCTTCGGGCGGGGATAAAGCCGCCTGTCTTCATAAGCTCCAACGTGGAGGGCGGAGACGAGCACAACCAGCAATGGGAGCCGAGGTTTGCGGGTGGATACGGGACCAGAAGGTGAGGACCAGGCATGGATCAGCGCTCGGCCCGCGTGGGGCCGAGCGGGAAGGTGCGGCAACGACCAACGACAGGTGAGGGCTGAGGACATTGACTGGTGCAGGCAGTACTGGCCAGGCCAGTATTCATAGGACATGCTCCATTTTGGTGGATTCCCCCGAGCGGAAGCGCTCCGCAGCCGTCCGAGATCTCAAGGATTTCCTGCGGATGGTCTTCGGGGTGGATATCCCTGTAGCGCTTGACAGGCCTGACCGCCGCCAAGGTGCGTCCGTCGAGAGAGGCGAGGGAGATATAATCTCGCTGGCTTTGAATCCTGAGGCGCTCGGGCAGGCGTCGGAGGAAGGCTACCGTTTGACCGTCTCACCGGGGGGCGAGGGGCCGCACGTCGAGGCCAGGCTCGTTGCAGCGTCGCCAGCCGGCCTGCTCTACGGCGTCCAGGAACTGAAGATGCGGTCAAGGTTCGAAAACGGTGTGCTTGAGGTCCCGGTGCTCGACATCTCGTCCTCTCCTGCCATGGCTGTGCGCGGGATAAAAGGACTGCGGTGGAACCCATCGGATTACCTATCGATCATAGATTTCCTGCCTGCGTGTCGGTTCAATTTCCTGATGATGTGCTACGGAATGGTGCCAGAGCACTGCCGCGAGTGGCGGATGCCGTATTCAGACGAACATCTGCAGGCGATTTCAGAAATAGTGCAGCGCTGCAATGAGAGGTACATTCGTGTATGCGTTGCTGTCAATCCTTCCCTTCGAAGTGAGCCTCCAATATGTTACTCAAGCGAACAGGACCTGGCGCTTCTTGTTGCGAAATTCCGGGCTTCATACGACCTCGGGGTGAGGACCTTCGCGCTTGCCCTTGATGACATCAACTTCGAGATGACACACCCGGAGGACAGGCGCGCATATGCGGGGCTGGGCCACGCGCATGTAGATCTCGTAAGGCGCCTCGACGATGCGTTGAGGAGTCTCGACTCTGAGAACAAGCTCATATTCTGTCCGACTACGTATTTCACCCGCTATGCACTTGAAAGGAAGGATTACACAGAAGCATTGGTGCACGGTCTGCCAGAGGATGTAGATGTCTTTTGGACGGGCCCCGAGTGGAATTCAACGATCGTCACCGGGGAAGATGCCCGGTTCTTCTCCTCCTTGGTGGGCAGAAAGCCGTTTCTGTGGCTGAACTACCCGGTGAATGACTACCTCGCGCCGTACCCCTGGCGTTTGTTGCTCGAGCCCGTGAGGCTATCATGCACGGAGCTGCCCCGTTGGATCGAGGGTCTTGTGTCTAACCCGATGCGGCAGGTGGAGGCGTCCAAGATTCCTCTGTGGACCATCGGAAAGTACTGTTGGGACCCTGCCTCGTACCGACCTGAAGCGGCGCTGCAAGAGGCAGTTGCAGTCGTCGCGGGGGCTGAGGCACGGGAGCCGCTCAAGTTGCTGGTCGAGGCCTACACGAGGTACTATGACGCGCTTAGAGATACCCGCGACTATGCTTGCGATGTGGCGGCGAACCCCAGCTCACAGCGAGCTTCCGAGGACCTTCTCATGGCCGCAGGAATCATAAGAACCCTCATTCCTGTCGTCAAGAGGCTACTGCAGAACGAGCGCCTTGCCTCGGAGCTGGAAGAGGGCTTCAACAGGTTCTTGGCGTTCTGCGAGGCGTACAACGCCTGGCGCTACGGGCGCTGCGGGTGCGGACTGCGTCCTTCAGAAGCGGCAACGCAAGGGTACGATACCTCCGACGCGCGTGCCCTGGACGCCATGAAAAGGTTCCTTCGCACGGCAGATCTCGCATGGTGCGACTGGGATGACAGCACGCTTTCGGACGCCGCGTGGTACCTGCAAGAGATCGAGGCCATGGTTAGACAGACTGAGTCTTCCGTTAACTTGCGCCAAGTGCCAGGAGATGGGGGGTGATCACGGGATCGGACGGATGGGACGGACTCGGGTGACTCAGGCGAGGTAGGCGAGGTTAGGAAAGGTAGGAGACGGGTCTTTTGGTGTGCTGTTCTTGCCGGGACCTAATCATGAATACGAGGAGGTAAATAGGAGATGCCTCGGTTTTCGAGAGTACTAAAGCGATTTGCCTTGGTCTCCGTTGCGTGTCTCGCGATCATGCTGATAGCTGTTCCGCTAGCGAGCGCTGCCAAGAAGGTTACCATCACTTTCTGGCAGGCTGGTGGTACCCCTGAGACCAGTGCACTTGTGCGCCAGCTAATCGACGAGTTTGAAGCTGCGAATCCGGACATACAGGTAAATTTCCAGGCGATCCCGTGGGCTGAAGACCCCCACACCAAGTTCCAAGCTGCCATAGTAGGGGGCACCATCGCGGACGTGTTCACCGTTGGTGATCCCTTCGAGCATGTGCTGGCAGCGGCGGGCGCGCTGGAACCTCTTGACGCATATATACCGCAGGCGGTGAAAAACGACTTTTACCCGCAGTTCATTGAGAGATGCACGTATAACGGAAAGCTGTATGCCCTCCCGTGGTTTGGCACTGTGCGCGCGATGTTCTATCGGAAGGACCTCTTGGCGGCCGCTGGCGTCCCTGAGCCGACGACCAGCTGGACGTGGGAAGAGTTCTTGACATATGCCAAAAAGCTGACACGCGACCTCAACGGCGACGGGGTGATCGATCAGTACGGGTTCGGGACCTCCGGGCGCTACGTTTCCCAGTACCAGCCGTTCGTGCGTCAGAATGGCGTCGACTTCGTTGACGAAGAGCGGAACGTGGCCACTGCGAACAATCCTGCTGTGATCGAGGCCATGCAGTTCTACGTGGACCTCATCAGAACGCACAAGGTTACACCACCCGGCATAACCACGATAAACCTGCAAGAGATCCAGAAGATGTTCGCCGAAGGCAAGGTGGCCCTCTTCTTCGACGGCGAGGACACTGCCGCCACCTTCTCCAAGGAGCCTGCGCTTGCAGGGAAGTTCGGGATCGGCTTGCTGCCGCACAAGAAAGGGCACGCGGCTTATGCAGGAGCTGACGTGCTCGTTATGTCGAAGCAGTCCAAAAACAAAGAAGCCGCGTGGAAGTTCATCGAGTTCTTCCTCTCGCCGAAGTGGATGGCTGAGTATTGCAAGCTCTCCGGATTCTCACCGGCGAGGAAGTCTCTCGTGGGTCACGAGTACTTCAAGGATCCCATCAAGCAGGCGTTTGCCAAGCAGCTTGAGGTGGGCGGGTATTTCTACTTCAAGCATCCCAAAGCTTCGAGCTTCTCAAGCGCGATACGCGCAGAGGTTCAAGAGGCGATGGAAGGCAAGAAGACGGTAAAACAGGCCATGGATGACCTCCAGAAGAAGCTGGAAGAGATACTGAAACAGCCCTGAGATTCGATAGGCTCGAATAACCGTTGGTGTGTGGAGCCTCCGCCGGGCTTGGGCCCGGCGGAGGCGGTAGCCCAGAAAGCGGGGGATACCGGGTGAAGCAGACGGCGACAACGCCAGGTGGCAGCGTTCAGACAACGGTGGCTCATGATATGGCTAGGCGAAAGAGAAGAATTAGGGCAGTGGTGTACAGAGTTGGCGAGCTCCTGGAGTCATACTCCATGATCGCTCCCGCCTACATGGTCTTCCTTGTGTTCATATTCATACCAGTGGCGTGGAGCTTCTACCTGAGCCTGTTCAACTACAGCATCTTGTCTCTAAGGCAGCCCCAATTTGCCGGGCTCGCTAATTTCATTAAAATGTTCAAAGACAGCGTTTTCAGGGTCGCAATCTGGAACACCCTGCGTTACAGCCTGGGCACCGTGCCTGCACGCCTGGTGTTGGGTCTTGCTCTTGCGCTTCTGCTAGACCAGAAGCATTTGTTCGGCAAGAACTTCCTCCGGACGATTTACTTCCTGCCCGTTGTCACCTCGATGGTTGCGGCCTCGATCGTGTGGTCGCTGGTCTTCAACGCAAGCGAGGCCGGCCTCGCAAACCAGATGCTCAAGGCGTTGGGCTTTCCTCCGAAGGGGTGGCTTGCAGATTCCAGACTTGCAATGTTTTCCGTATGCATAATGAGCGTGTGGAAGGAATTAGGATACGTCATGACCATCTTCCTTGCGGGCCTTCAGGGGATCCCGCCAGAATTGCATGAGGCCGCGGCGATCGACGGCGCAACGGGGTGGCAGAGGATCCGGTTCATAACCATCCCCCTGCTCAAACCGACGACCTTCTTCATCCTGGTCACCGAGGTTATCGGTTCTTTCCAGGTATTTACACAAACGTACGTCATGACGGGCGGCGGGCCAGGTTACAGCACTACAACGCTGATTAACCTGCTGTACACAAAGGGGTTCTTCGAGTTCGATATGGGGTACGCGAGCGCGCTCGCGGTTACGTTGTTTCTCGGGCTGCTGCTGCTGAGCTGGGTGATGCGCCGAGCCTTCCGGGCGGAGGAGATCGTGTATTAGCTTTCCGGTAATAGGTCGGAGGTGAAATGCTTTGACTAGAGGACGCAGCGGACGAATTCAGGGATACATCTTGGGAGTACTCAAGTATGCAGCCTTGATACTCGGCGCACTTGTGATGGCGGCACCGTTTCTTTGGATGATCTCGACTTCACTTGCTCCTGATTCGGTTATCATATCGTACCAGCTGATCCCGACAGATGTCACGTTGGCCAATTACGTGAAGGCATGGAACTTCTCCCGCAGCTTCGATGAATCCGTAAGCCTCGGAACGTTCTTCTGGAACAGCCTCATCGTAAGCGTGCTCATCACAGGGCCGGCGCTGATAATAGACTCTCTTGCAGGCTACGTCCTAGCCAGAAGGAGGGTCCCCGGGAAGAATCTTCTGTTCTACCTTGCCCTGGGAACTATGATGGTTCCGTTTTACGTGATCGCCATCCCGTTGTACCTGGTCGTGCGGAGATTAGGGTGGCTGGATTCATATCAAGGCATGATCGTGCCGTTCCTGGCCAGCGGTTTCGGCATCTTCATGTTCAAGCAGTTCTTTCAGACGATCCCTCAGGACCTCGAGGATGCGGCACGAGTGGACGGCTGCTCTGCGTTTCGTACATACATGTCCATAATGCTTCCTCTCGCGAAGCCGGTCACGGCCACCATGGCAATATTCAAGGCAATGTGGTCATGGAACCTCTTCTTCTGGCCCCTTCTCATCATCAACAACATCAGGCTCAAGACGCTGCCGCTAGCTCTGACGATGTTCAGGGGCTTGAATGTGACACAATGGGGGACGCTGTGTGCCGGGATGACTCTTGCAACTCTGCCGATAGTCATCGTGTACCTGTCGATGCAAAACTTGTTCCAAAAGGGCATTATGATCGGCTCGATAAAGGGTTGAGCCTCAACATGTGAGAAAGGTGGAAGCTGAGACCTGTGGAGAGCGCAAGCAATTGCACAAACATTGAGTCGGTCCTGGACTCCATGGACCTCAAGCAGAAAATCGGCCAGATGATGATGGTTGGCTTCCCGGAGCCCTTTCACGGGGAGCTGCCGCCGGGGGTCACCGGACTCCTTAGGGATCCCGGCATAGGCGGAGTTGCGGTCCTTGCAAGAAACGCAAGGACCCCGGAGTCGATGAGAGCTCTCACTACCGAGCTGCAAAGAGCAGCCCGTGCCGCAGGAGCCGCTGCGCCTTTATTCGTCCACGGGGACAGCGAAGGCGGTATAGTCATGCAGGTGACCGAGGGCGCTTGCACGTTTCCAGGCGCCATGGCTATCGGTGCAACGGGCAGCACGCGGCACGCCTATGAAGCGGCATATGCGATGGGCTGCGAGGCTCTCGCTATGGGCATGAACATTGTATCGGCGCCCGTTGTGGACGTGAACGCGGAACCGGACAACCCGATAATCGGGGTCCGCTCGTTCGGGGATGACCCCGACGAGGTGTCGCGGCTCGCGGAGGCGATGATCCGCGGATTCCGAGACGCGGGTGTGGTCTGTGAGGCCAAGCACTTTCCAGGTCACGGAAGGACGAGGTACGATACCCACGAGGACCTGCCGACGATAGATTTCCCCGGCGAAGACCTGGCAAGAGTGGAGCTCGCGCCATTCGCCGCAGCCATCAAGGCCGGAGTGCCGGCCATAATGACTGCCCACATCGCATACCCTGCACTCGGCGCCCCTCGCGGTGTTCCTGCGACGCTGTCGTGGGACATCCTGACAGGGCTTCTCCGCCGCAAGCTCCTGTTTGAGGGGGTCGTCATAACGGACTGCTTGGAGATGCGGGCGATCAAAGACAACTACGGGCCCGGGCAGGCTGCCGTGGCAGCTGTGAACGCTGGCGCCGACATCGTCCTGATGTGTCACACGTTGGCTCTTCAGAGACAGGCAATCGATGCTCTCATAACGGCCGTCGAAGACGGTACCATCCCGAGGGCGCGGATCGACGAATCCGTGCGCAGGATCCTCCGTGCCAAGGCGGCCTGGCTCGGCGATTTCGAGAGGGCCGAGGCCGGGTACGGCAAGGGGCTGGAGATGGTTGGCTGCAGGGAGCACAGGCTCATAGAGCAGGAAGTTGCTCGGGCGTCCATCACAGTTGTCAGAGATCACCGGGGCATATTGCCTCTAGCCCCGTCCACCAGCAACGCATACGCAGTCGTGTACCCTTCAACGATGCCGCTCTTCCGAAAAGAAGACGCTCGGGACAAGGTAAGCGTGCTTGGGGAAGCTATCAGAACCCGTTGTCCTCGGACGAGAGAGGTGGACGTTCCTCTACGGCCTGCCGCCGAGGATATCCGTCGCGCTGTGGACGCGGCACTTGAGGCTGACGTGGTCATCGTGGCAACGTCGTGCAAGACCCCGGCTGACGAGATGGCTCAGGGAGCTTTGGTGAAGGCTCTCATGGAGACCGGTAAACCCATTGTGGCTCTCGCCATCAGAAACCCATACGACTTGCGAGCATATCCCGAGGTGGAGACCTACCTGGTCACGTACGGTTATCGCGATTGCTCAATACGGGCAGCTGCGGAAGTCATGTTCGGTGAGATACGCCCCCAGGGCAGGCTTCCGGTGGCAATCCCGGGGCTGTACCCAAGAGGGCATGGAATGCGGTTCTGATGCGCCGTCGTCCGGACGGGGTCATGTTCACATAGTCAGGCGTGTCCTCAGGATGACGCATGAGCCTGAGGGTAGTGTAGAAGCCAGGTTCCTCCACACAAGATTGCGCGTGGCGCACATTCATCGACACCATACTTCTGAAAGGGAGGGTGCTATGCTATGACAGGGGTTCTTCGGAGAGGCTCTGTGATCCTCGTGGCGGTTCTCTTGGCTGTGGTGTTGGGTGGAGGCATGACCGCATCCGCTGCCGGAAGCCATCAGGAATATGGGGTCAGAGGGGTGTGGCTGTGGGGAAGCACTGTGCGAGACGTGGGCGCCGAGACTATAGCGAGGGATCTGGAAGCAAACCATGTGAACGTGGTGTTTCTGCTGGTGAGAGGGACCGCTGGGACGGCGGGTTATAATAGCGGCCTTGCCCCGATGGTTGATCCCTCTAGAGATGTGCTTGCGGAGATGATAGCTGCGTGCCATCCCAGAGGGATCGAGGTCCACGCATGGTTTGTCTTCAACCAGGATAAGGCATACACAGATGCGCATCCCGAGGATCGCGCCTGGCACCGGGGAAAACCTGATTCAGGGGATAAGCCCTATGAGATGACCGATGGGAAAGTGTGTCCCGCTTCTCAAGACCACCTCGAATACACCGAGGCGATGATCCGAGAAGTCCTCGAGAACTACGATGTGGACGGCATCCATTTGGACTACATACGGTATGGACACGCGGTGTACTGTTTCTGCCCCCACCATTACGAGAAGGCCGCGGCTCTGGGCATCGACATCGAGCGTGTGAGACAAGCCCTCGGCAAGACGTTTTATAGCGGTCCATGGGGGGCCCCCGATCCTCAATACATATTCGACGCGTACGAAAACGAGGCTTACCCGGAGCATCGCGACGTCAAGGCGTGGATTGACATGCGCGCCGACGAGATCAGGGCAGCCGTAGAAAGCATGCGGAATATTGTGAAAGAGGTCAAGCCGAACGCTGCGTTCTCGGCAAGCCTCATGCCTGAAGGCGCGCTTGCTGATTCCAAGACGTTTGCGCTGTGCCACTACGGGCAGCGGTACTGCGACGCGGAGCTCTACGATTTCATTTGTCCCATGGCCTATCACGTTGACTACGGCAAAACACCTGCCTGGGTGGGGACCGTGACTCAGGGAGCCATTACGGAGAGCAACGGAAAACCGAGAGTCTATGCCGGCGTTCAGGCCTACGGCAAGGTCACAGCTCAGGACCTGGCTGAGGCTGTGAAGGCCGCCCGCCTGTCGGGAGCAGATGGCTTCGTGCTCTTCAAGTATGGGGATATCAGCGGCGAAGAGTGGAACGCCGTGAATCAGGCGCTAGGTGAAATCGGCCCCTGGGTGACCTTGGATGAAAGGATCACCGTTGGTCCGAACCCGGCATCGGAACGGGTCACGTTTTGGTACGACATCCCCGAAGCCGGCACTCTATGTATCTATGACATCGCTGGTCGGCTTGTATACAGCGCCGAGCTCGCATCGGGCAAGGGATCCATCGAGTGGAATCTGACTACGTCAAGCGGGGCGCGGCTTGCGCCTGGGGTCTACGTGTTCACTGTTGTGGTCCCTGGTGAGGCGCCGTCGAGGCCGCAGCGTCTGGCGATCCGCCCGTAGCACGGCCATCGTAGTGGAAGCTGCGTTTTGTCCACAACGGTTCGCCACGAGCAGCGGATATGTGCTTATCATAACTGGTCTGGGGGTGCGAGGATGAAAACCAGATGGGTTCCGGCTATCCTCTTAACGTGTCTTCTCGTCGTGGGTTCCACAGTCCATGCGGCGGCCCAGAGCAGTGGCTATGAAGGGACGGGCGCATCTCTCAAGCTAGGGCTTGGAGCCCGTGCTGCCGGGATGGCTGACGCTTTTGTAAGTCTCGCAGACGATGCAACGGCAGTCTACTACAACCCGGCCGGTCTCGCGTACCTTAGTACTTCAGGCCTCGTATCAGCTTATCACGTTCAATCTGGCGTTGCGGGCTATTTCGGCATTGGCTATGCAAAGCACAACCTCGGAGCGGCCATCCTCGCGCTTTCATCCGGCGATATACAGGGCACTGACGAGTTTGGCAATCCCACTGAGCTCTTTCGCGCGTCAGAGGGAGCTATCCTACTGGCCGGCGCTACTAGGTTTCAGGGGCTTGCGGTTGGTGTGACCCTGAAGCAGTACTCTCAGCGGTTTGCCGACGTCAGCGGGTCCGGACTTACAGCGGACGTGGGGGCTTTGTACGTGGGTAACAAAGTAAGGCTTGCAGCGGTTGGGCGCAACCTTGCGGGGGGCGTTGGCTACTCCGATGGAAGCTACGATGCATTCGAGAGGAGCTTCGTTATCGGAGCATCTACGGATGTCCTTAAGAACTTCCGAGTCGCGGCGGACTACGAGAGTGACGGAACAACCCGGGTTGGTACTGAGTATGTCCTGGATAATCTCACGTTCCGCGGTGGCGCGATGTTCAGGGACGGTGAAACCTGCCTAACTGCTGGCCTTGGGGTCAGGTCAGGGGCCTTCGCGTTCGACTACGCGTACCAGACCCATGAGGTGTTGCCCGATGTGCATCGCCTGTCATTGGCAATACGATTCTGAGTGACTCTGAGCAAGCATCACAGACGTGCCTCGGTTAATGGATTTCGGGAAGAGCAGGGCCGCGCTGGTCGCGTTTTGTTGGGCCTTCCGATAAGGCTACCAGGACAGAATTGCTGAGATCTGGCGACCTGTCCACATTTGCGGGCTCTTTCAGACACGGCGTAAACGATCGAGCTCGCCACGCTCAGGCTCCTTAAACCCGGGCTCCTCCGCGCGCACGGGCGTGAATGAGGGTGCGGTCGAGGAGGAGCCTGGGCTGATTTGCAGAATGTCCTAGCCAAGTTGCGTGCACGCGCTGCGTGCACATGAGGGAGTGATGAGTCCGTGGCAGACGCTTCGGCTTCGGAAGGCGGCATCCCGAGGCTCGACGGCCCTCGGAGCCTTATGATCGAGGAGTTGGCGCAAGCAGTTGAGCTCTCAACCGAGGTCTTCTATCCGGGTGGCACAAGCATGGGGCTCCAGTTCCCGCTGCTGTTTGCCCCGGATAACGTCGGGCAGCTGCGGGTGTTTTCTGAGGGCGGAAGGCTTGTTTCGCTCGTGGGATGCCTCCACCAGACGATCCTGGTAGAGGGTCATCCACTGCCAGTCGGGTCAATAGGGTCGGTATGCACGCGGCCCGAGTACCAAGGTCATGGGCTAGCGCGGAGGCTGGTCTCTGACGTGTTTGGGCGGCTCCGGGCAGCAGGGATTCCCGTGGCGTTGATATCCGGGGACCGAGGTCTCTACAAGCAGCTCGGGTGCGTCGAGGCAGGGTGCTTCGAGCGGTTCGAGCTCACCGGCGACGATTGGGCCAGGTTCCTGACGAGTCGTGAGCGGAGAAGGACATTGCGGGATGAGGTATCGTGCCGCCCCTTTGAGGAACGCGACTTGCCCGTCCTGCATGAGCTGTACCGCAGAGAGCCCGTGAGGTTCTTCCGCAGCCTGGAGCAGTTTGACAAGCTTGTCTGGAAACACCCCCGATTGAAGCGGCTGCTTGGAGATGAGCGGATCGTTGTAGCATACAGAGAGCGTCCGGAGCGGGTGTCGGCTTACGTCATTACGCGGGTGCGGGCTGTCCAAGCCGGCCTCACCAGGCTGCACATCGTCGAGTACGCGGGCGTCCGCGACGCGGTGATTGACACGATCGGCACTATCATTGGCGAGACCTCTCCTTCGGTCATCACGTTTACTGTGCCAGCGAACGACGGGCAGTTGCTCGACCTCCTGACCGCGGACGGGCTTTCCGGAACGCGATGCACACTGCCCGGACACACGCTCTACATAACCGACCCGGGAACCCTCCTCGCAAAGCTGTCCTCATACATCCAAGAGCGAACCGGCATGGAGGTCGGCAAGGAAGTACTCATCGCGGAGGCCCCTGGCGTATCCGAGGGTCAGGAAACGCGTTGGAACCTGCGTGTGGGTGGCGAACTAGTGGAAATACCGAGCCGTCAGCATCTGACCCGGCTGGTTTTCGGTGGGATGACCCCGCAAGACCTCGAGAGCATTGTCCCGCGTGGCGGAACCGCGGCAAGGCGTTTCCTGGAGCAGGCCTTCCCCGTGCCGCTCCCGGTGCCGGGGTTGAACTACGTTTAGGTGAATCACCGAGACTCCGCGCCACTTTTCGGCGGAGTCGGCGCACGGGTCCTAGCTAAGGCTACCGGTGTTACCCTCCGGGGACGGCGCGCTCGCAACGTGCCACCTTCTTCTGTGGTGTCACACCCGGGCGGATGTCGCACCTGGCACTTGGAGGGTATACCCCGAAGCGGAATGAATCGTGGGCATGGGGGCTGCAGATATGCGCTTTTTCCTTGGACTGGATGGCGGGGGCACGAAAACCGCGTGCGCGCTGTGCGATGAGGATGGTCTCATCGTCGGCTTTTCCGTTGGGGGGCCGTCAAATCATCTTTCACTTGCGCGCGGCGAGGAGGCTCTCCGAGAGGCCCTGAGGGACGTGGTGGAAGACGCTTTTTCGCGGGCGGGGATCGGGCGCCCGAGGCTAAGCGCGGCCTGTCTCGCGTTGGCGGGAGTCGGGCTTGACGGGCGGAGCCCGGTCGCCGCGAGGGTGGCATGCGAGGTTGTGCCGGCGGACGACATCGTGCTCGAAAACGATGCGGTTGCTGCGCTGGTCGGCGCCACCGCGAAAGACTGGGGAGTAGTCGTCATATCCGGGACGGGGAGCATTGCGGTGGGGATCGACCGCGAGGGGCGAAGGGCAAGAGCGGGAGGCTGGGGCTACCTCATAGGGGACGAGGGCAGCGGCTACGACATCGGAAGGAGGGGGCTCACAGCGGTTGCGAGGGCACACGACGGGCGGGGGAACTACACCATCCTCGTGGAGAAGGCGCTCGCCCACTATCGCCTGGACACGCTCGACGGACTCAGAAGCGTGCTGTATCGCTCTGAGACGAAGGCGAAGGACATCGCGTCTTTCGCGCCGCTTGTGGTCGCGGCAGCATGTGAAGGTGACGCTGCGTCGGTGGACATCCTCCAGACTGCTGGGAGGGAACTCGGCCTATCTGCCGTTGCCGTGGTGAAGGCGCTTGGATTGGAAGACGAGGAATTCGACGTGGCGCCCTGCGGGAGCGTCTTCAAGGCAGGCCAACTCGTGGTCGGTCCCTTTAGGTCTGAGCTACTCCGGGCAGCTCCGTCGGCGAGGATAGTGAGCCCACGCTTTCCGGCGGTGATAGGGGCCTTGATGATCGCGCTTCGGAGGTCCGGCCGCGTCGTGGACGGTGCGGTGCTGTCGAACATGGCAAGGGGCTGCCTCGAATGCGGGCTTCCAGTGGGGGATGTGGGGGAAGCGACGTGCGAGGGGAAGGACTAATGATGGACGAAAGCAGGATCCTCGAGGAGATCCGGGCATGCGAAAACGAGATCGTGAAAACGTATCGAACCCTCCACTCCATGCCCGAAGGGCCGTTCGAGGAGCACAAGACTTCCGCGTACATAGCCGACAGGCTTGTCGCTGCCGGCTTCCGGGTGGAGTCTGGCGTCGCGGAAACCGGTATCGTAGCTACACTGGGCCGACTCACGGAGCCCGTAGTCGCTTTGCGGGCTGACATGGATGCGCTGGAACACGAAGTCGACGGCAAGAAGGTTTTCATCCACTCGTGTGGCCACGACGCGCACTCGACGATGGTTCTGTGGGCGGGCGAAATCCTTGCCAGGTGCTATCCGCAAGCCCGGGAACACCTGAAACTTATATTCCAGCCCGCCGAGGAGACGGGGCTGGGGGCCAGAAGGATGGCTGAGGCCGGCGCGGTGGACGACGTGGCGGTGTTGCTGGGGATACACCTGCGGCCCGCGAGTGAGTGCCCCTTGGGCAAGGCAACCCCATGCCTCCAGCACTCGGCAAGCCTTACCGTTCGATACAAGGTGACGGGCAAGGCCGCTCACAGCGGGAGACCACACCTCGGCGTGAACGCGGCAGATGCTGTCGCGGCGTCGGTCCTCGCGGTCAACAGCGTCAAGCCAGACCCGCTGCTGTGCGCCACCGTAAACGTCGTGAGTCTCGAGGCAGGACTCGGCCCGGCGGGGATAATCCCGGAGTCTGGGACGATGGTCGTAAACATAAGGGCCGAGCATGACGGTGTAGCGTTCGAGCTGCTAAAGAGGGTAGACAGCGCTGTGCTGCACGCGGCCTCGGCTAGCGGAGCCGTGGCGGAGAAGGTATCAGTCAAACATACCCCTGGGGCTGCCTACGACCCGGGAACCGTGGCAGCGGTGAAGAGAGCGATCTCCAAGATCTTAGGCGAGCCCGGGGTGATCGATCGAATAACCACGCCCGGAGCTGAGGACTTCCATTCTTACAGGCAGTACAAGCCTCAACTCAAGACGGCCTACGTCGGCCTCGGGGCCGATCTCACCCCTGGTCTTCACGATCCCCGGTGTGAATTCAACCTGAAGGCTCTTGCACTCGGGGTGGCCGTGCTGGGACTATCAGTCATAGAGCTTGCGTGCGGGCCAGGAGCCTGATCCGCCGGAGTCTTGCGAGCAGCGTTCTGCGAAGACGAAAGAGGATGCCGGCGAACAAGCAGACCGTCGTGCCCTTTGGGACTCGGGAGGAGCTTTGCGACCTGATTGTCGGTACCCTGAAGCTTCGGCCATTTCGAGCCTACCTAGCTTCAGGGTACCGCGTGTTGCGTAGGTGCAACGGTCCGAGAACCACCTGTCTGCTCTGCGGGGCATTACATGCCCACTACATCACCAGTCTCCAGGGAACGGATGGCAGCAAGCACGATCTCTAGTGAGAGCCTTGCATCCGCCGGGGTTGTTGTCTCTGGTCGTCTGCCATCCTCGATGCACCGGAGGAAGTACGCGAGTTCCGCTTCATATGCGTCTTGCCGCGCCACGTCCGGACGGAGCACCGTGCCGTCCTTGCGGTACACCGTAAGCGTCTTTGCGGACCCTTCACGGGCTTCGATGTTGACGCCTGACCTCGACATGAACTCCGCCGTCCCGCTCTCGCAGACGGCCCGGAGCATCATTGTGAACGGGAAGCTCGGCGGGACGAGGAAGGTTGCCTCAGCGAACGCTGCGACGCCGCCTCCGTAATCCAGTGTGGTAAACACATGGTTCCAGCACCCATTCGCTGAGCGTCTTCCTCGGGCCACGACCGATTTGGGACGCCCAAGGAGCCACGCGATATAGTCGATGTCGTGGATGTGGAGGTCCGGGACCGCCCCTCCGCCGCGGCCGGGGTCCAGAAGCCATCCGTCCCACGAATACATCGGCTGTGTTCCGAGGCGCGCGGCCGCGAGTGCGACAGGCCGTCCCAGTTCACCCTGACGTATGAGATCCCGTATAGTGACGTACTCTGGCCAGAACCGGAGCGTGTGGCCCACCATGAACGCGACGTCCGCACGCTCGGCGGCCTCTATCATGGCGTCGGCCTCCTCGAGGTTCATAGCCATTGGTTTCTCGCAGAGCACGTGCTTTCCGGCTCGAGCCGCGGCGATCACGTGACGAGCGTGGAGGTAAGTGGGAAGACACACATCCACCATATCGATGTCTTGCCTATGCAGGACATCATCCGCGGTCGCGACCACCTCAGCGCCGAGCCCGTCTGCCACTTCCCTCGCGCGGCCGCTGTCGTGATCCGCCACCGCTACGACTTTCGCGTTGGGTATGTGTGCGAATGCTTTGGCATGGACCTTGCCGATGAAACCGCATCCCAGAATCCCAATCCGTACCAAGTTCAACCCTCCCTTGTATGCTTAGCATGTGGACCCAAAAGGGCTCCAGGTAGACCGCCACGAATCTCCGATACTTTCACTTTTCAGCGCGAGTCCGGTGCGAGGTCGCCGGGCCTTTGGCCATGATCCTGTCCAGGCTCGACGAGATGTCGTAGATCATCTTCTCGGCATAATAGCGGTACGGCGGCATGATCTCGGCAATGAGATAATCGTCGTACCCGACGTCCCTGAGCGCCGAGATGACTCCAGGCCAGTTGACATCGCCGCGGAGCAGGTCGGTGAACCCTTGGATGTTGCCGATCTCAAGCTTGAAGTCCTTCACGTGGACCTTGCGTATCCTTGGGCCGAGGATCCTGATCCAATGCTCCGGGTAGCCCGAAACGAGCACGTTCCCCACGTCCATGTAAGAGCCCACCCTTGGGTGGTTGACCTCGTCGATGAAGGCTCGCATTTCCAAGGGCGAGAGGAGGAACTTGTTCCAAACGTTCTCAACTGCAATAGTCACTCCCGCTCTCTCCGCGTGTCCCACCAGGCACAGCAGCGA
Organism: Bacillota bacterium; assembly: GCA_012842395.1. NCBI lineage: Bacteria > Bacillati > Bacillota > Bacillota bacterium. The sequence continues at coordinate 30,915 of DUSX01000001.1, read as the reverse complement.
CTCCTTTGCTCGCAGGTACGCGGTCTCGTAATCAACGATCTCTGAACCTGGATCCCACGGCACGTTCACCGCGCCCGGGACGTACAAGATCGTATCCGCCCCGAGCAGCGAAGCGAATTCGAGTTGCTTTCTCGCTATCTCCTGCGCCTTCGAGCGGACGGACGGGTCCGAAGCCGTGGGCGAGTACTTCCAATAAAGCCCGGTGGCAAGCGACGGTATCTCGATCCCGGCCTGTCTCGCTGCCTGCGCGATTCTGGAGATGTCTTGGGTTGATGAGTCGAGAGAGAGCTCGCCCGTTTCCGAAAGACACAGTTCGATGCCGTCGAAACCCGCGGCGGACGCCAGTCTCACGCACTCTTCGACCGTGTACGAAGACGGAAAGGACCACTGGTTTATGCCCTTTTTCACCTCAAACCCTCCTAACTTTCGGAGAATCAAGCAGACTGTGCCCCGGTTTTGCTCGGATTCGGCGCGCGAGACAGCCGAATCCTCCGCACCCCGTCGTGCAAGCACCGGCAACCCTAGCGCCACCAAGACCGGATTCCGTCAACACGCCCCGGTCGGGTCGCCATCCCCGAGTCCCCATCCCCGAGTGGAGCACTAGGAGCCCGCGGCCTCGGAAAACGAGAGAACGCTGACGACCTCGTGCTCAGCCGCCCCAATTGTGCCGCGCCGTCGCGGGGCGCGGTCACAGGGTGCGAAGCAGCTCGCGCCAGACCAAGGCTGCCGCTCCTATCAGTCCTGCGTCCTGCCCGAAGCTAGCCATGGTTATCGTCACACTGTTGGCGGGTTCCGAGAGGGCACGACGCTTTGCCGTCTCGATGGCCGCATCAACGAATTCCTTATCTTCCTGCGTGATCTGGCCGCCGATGATTATGCGCTCGGGATTGAACAAGTTGATGAGGTTGGCTATGCCGACGCCCAGGTATTTCCCCGCTTCCCTCACTATCTCGCGGGCTCGAAGGTCGACTGCGCGCGCGGCGTCAAGCGTAGCCTCGCCCTCACCGGGGGAAACCCGGGAGGAGACCTTGCTGGCTATCGCCTCGAGGCTTGCGAGACCCTCCAGGCAGCCCTGATTCCCGCACCTGCAGGGAGTGCCGTTGCACTCTATGCTCGTGTGGCCGAGCTCGCCAGCCATACCGGTGGCACCCGTGTAGACTCGCCCGTCGACGAGGAGCCCCACGGCGATTCCTGTGCCCACCCACACGTAGATCAGGTTGTTGGCGTCTCTTGCGGTGCCGTACCATTGCTCGCCGAGGAGTGCCGAAGTCGTGTCCTTACCCACGAACACCGGGACTTCGAAGTGTCGCTGAAGGAGCGATTTGAGCGGGACCTGGTACCATCCGAGCCTCACGGATTTGACGATAGTCCCGGCCGCGTGATCGATGAGCCCTGGTGCGGTCACGCCTATCCCGACTATCGAAGCCCCGCCGACTTCGGGGCAGCCCATCATCTCCCGGATGGCGTCCACCATTCGCGTTATCATCAGGTCAACATCAGTCGCGATCTCCCTCTTGGACCGCCGCAGTACCTCGCCCTTCACGTTAGTCAAGGCGACCATGAGGTCCGTAGCGGCAAGGTCGACTGCGATCGCAAGACGCGAGGTCCGTTCGAGCTGCAATAGTCCCGGCTTTCGACCACCCGTCGACCGGCCGGACCCCACCTCCTCTACGAGGTGGTCCCTCTGGAGTTTGCCCACGATGTTTGCTATGGTCGCCGTTGTGAGCCCGGTGAGCCTTGCTAGTTCAGGGCGGGAGATCGGCTCATGGACACGAACGGCGTCCAGCACAAGACATCGGTTGCGCCTGCCGACCTCGATCGAGTTACCTCCGGGTGCTGGTGCAGAATTCATAGCCACCACTTTGCTAAGTGCTATGTTAAAGCGATTGACTAAGTCATCTGTTTGACGTTGGCGGCGGAATTCCTCCTGCCCTGGCACGGAAAAAGTACGTTCTCTCGCCATTCCGACGGGCAGCTCTGTGCGACCATCGCGGTCGTCGCGTGCGGTCTGGACGCGAACGACAGACCCATAAGTGTGACGGACTTGGCCGCAAAGCATGATGCCGAATCGGGCCCGCTAGAGGACTAGCCCGGTATGAAGGAAATCGGGTGAGCGGATTGCATAATAGGAGCGGTGTCTGCGGGCGACGCCCGTCTGGTTGCCCCCTTTGCCCCGTTTGGGCGCATGTAATTCGCGCACGCGGTTCGTAGGCGGGATGCGGATGGACACGGGGAGGGGCGTGTTCGGCGTTCGCAAAGACACCGTATGCGACATGGCGAGGAGGCGAAGACCCATGAGGACGTCGAGACTTCTAGTCGTATGTTTGGCGTGCGCGGTGTTTCTGACCATTCTCGTCAGTCCGGTCGCGGGAGCGGCCGAGAAGACGGAGCTCACGTTTTGGAGCTGGCGGACCGAGGACATCGATGCTTACGCCAAGTTCATCAGGGTGTTCCAGGCGAGCAACCCTGACATCAGCGTTAGGTTCACGGCCTTCAAAAACACGGAGTACAACACGATACTCGCCACCGCGCTTCAAGGTGGCACGGGCCCGGATATCGTGCAACTCCGGTCTTACGGTGGCATGGAAGCCCTCGCAAACGCGGGGTATCTCGTTCCACTGGACACCACCAGCGTCCCAGGACTGGCGAAGTTTCCGGAGGACCTTCTCAAGGGAGCCACGAACCGTCGCGACGGCAAGGTGTACGGGGTGCCATTCGCCATCCAGACGATTCAGGTGCTGTACAACAAGACCATCTTCGACAAGCTTGGGCTCAACGAGCCCGCGACCTGGGACGAGTTTCTGAAGCTCGGGGCGGCCCTGAAGCAACACGGGTACATCCCGCTTGCCAATGGCGGCAAGGACGGCTGGACCCTCGAGACTTTGTTCGGCGGGGTGGCGCCCAGTTTCTACGGGGGCAACGACTTTGCCGACGCCGTGATCGCGGGCCGCACCACGTTCAATGATCCGCGTTTCATATACTCCCTAAGGAAGATGCTCGAGCTGAGGCCGTACATGCCCCCGAACTTCATGGGCGTTGGGTATACGGACATGCAGATGATGTTCGCCCAAGAAATGGCGGCGATGATGGTAGCCGGTTCGTATGAGGTTGGCACGTTCGAGCGTCTCAACCCAAACATCAAAATAGGAGTGTTCCCGGTCCCGGGCGAGAAGGCGGGGGAGGGCGGGTACGTCGCGGTCTACGTCGACGGCTCCTACGGCATAAACGCCGCGTCCAAGCACAAGGAGCAGGCTTTGCGGTTCATCAATTTCCTCGCAAGCGTCGAGTTCGGCCAGATGTTCGCTGACGAACTCTCCCAACCGTCGGCGGTGCCGGGGGTGAAGCCGAAGCACCCGGTTCTGGCCGAGATGCTGGCTCTCGCGGACAAGAAATCAACCCCCCATCTCATGCTGGTGGGATTCAGGTTCGAGCAACCTAGCGGGTCGACGCTGCTTCAGACGACCCTGCAGGGGATGTTCTCAGACAAACTCACCCCGGAGCAGGTGGCTGAGGAGATTCAGAGCGGGCTCGCCAAATGGTACGGGCCGTTCCAGAAGTAGGCTGCGTAGGCTGCGAAGGATAAGGATCAGGACGGAGCGAACCTCCGGTGGGTAGGTGCCACCTGCCACCCGTGCCATCTGTGGGCGCGGCCGGCGGCGCACGGAGCGACGTGTCTTCTCCCCGGCCCGGCGGCGGCGCGCCGGCGCCGGGCCCCGGCTAGAGGATTCGCGGAACCGGAGGGCAGGCTTCTGGGGGAATCCGCATGCTGCAACGATTGTTTCGCCGCAGGACTCAGTGGCTCTTTCTGGCGCCGGCCCTGATAGTGTACACAGTCTTCATGGTGTACCCACTTTTGTCCTCGTTCGGTTACAGCTTCTTCGAATGGGACGGGTACATTAGAAAGGGCTTCGCGGGGTTGGCGAATTACCAGAAGGTCCTCTTTGAACGCCCGTACAGCGAGAGGCTCGTCGGAGCTCTCAAGCACAACGTGGTGTTCTTTACGCTCACCTTCACGATTCAGACCACTCTTGGCCTCTTCCTTGCCGTCATGCTGAACCGGGGCGGGAGGTTCCTCCGCGCGTGCCAGGTAGCCTATTTCGCCCCGTATACCCTGTCCTTAGTGGTAGTCGGGTTCCTGTGGCTGCTCCTCCTCAATCCCACCTGGGGGCAGGTCAACAAGATCCTCGCGGCCGCCGGCCTCGGCCGCTTCGCCCGACCGTGGCTTGGCGACATGGCGACGGCCCTTCCGGCGATAATCTTGGTGAACGCATGGAGATGGCTGGGGTTTCCGATAACCGTGTACCTGGCGGGGCTCAAAGGGATCCCCGAGGAGCTTCACGAGGCGGCTCGCGTCGACGGCGCCACGCCGTGGCAGGTGTTCAGGAACGTAACCCTTCCGCTCCTCGCGCCCACCATCGGCATGGTGAGCGTTCTGACGTTCATCTATGATTTCAACGCCTTCGAGCTGATCTTCGTTATGCAGGGCTCGAACGGAAGCCCATTCTACGCCACTGACGTGCTGGGCACATTCTTCTATCGCACCGCATTCGGCGACTCCACGACAGGTGGCGAAGTGGGCCAGGTAGGACTTGGCTCAGCCATCGCGGTGCTCATGTTCCTGCTCGTGTGCGCGGCCTCTGTCATAGGGGTCTCGCTCATGCGGCGGCAGGAGGTGCAAATGTGACCGTGAACGCGCCGACCGCAGCGGCGGACTCATCCAAAGCATCTAAAGCACCTAAAGCAGCTAAAGCATCCGGGACACCCAAACCGTTCAAAGCCTCCAAGGCGCAGGGGCTCGGGTTGTGGGCCTTGCACAGCTTCATGGGCCTGTACGCGCTCGTGGTGTCATACCCTCTCTTCCTCATGGTCATCACGGCGTTCAAGACAACCAGGGAGATCTTCTTTGCGCCCTTTGCGCTGCCGTCCAGGTGGAGCCTGGCCAACTTCGCCGTTGTGTGGCAACGGGCCGAATTCCCGGTCTACATGAAGAACAGCCTCCTGGTCACGGGCACGTCGGTTACGCTCATCGCATGCATTGCCTCTCTCGCTGCTTACGCGCTTGCCCGCTATCGATTCAGGGGGAACGCCGCTCTCTACGTCTACTTTCTGGTAGGGTTGATGGTGCCCATCCGCCTCGGTGTGCTCCCGCTTTTCCTGCTCATGAGGGATCTCGGCCTCCTGGACACCCATTGCTCGCTCGTGTTGACGTACGTGGCGAGCGGCATGCCGATGTCGGTCTTCATCCTCACCGGCTTTTTTCGCGCGCTCCCACAAGAGCTCGAGTTCGCCGCAAGGATCGATGGCTGCACGGAATTCCAGGTGTTTTACAGGGTCATGCTGCGCCTGGTGAGGCCCGCGCTTGCCACAGTGGTGCTGATCAATTTCGTTCCTCTGTGGAACGACTTCTTCTTCCCCCTGATTTTCCTGCGGAGCGACTCCTTGAAGACGATCCCCCTCGGGATGACGGTGTTCTTCGGGCAATACGAGACGGACTGGGGCGTGGTGTTCGCAGGCATGCTCCTCGCAAGCGTCCCGCTGCTGGTTCTTTACCTCCTCATGTCTCAGCAGTTCATCAAAGGGCTGACCGCGGGGGCGGTAAAGGGCTGAGGAGCGTGAAGGGCGCGGGAGAGAGTGAGAAAGGATGGGACGGCGCAAACAACCACCACGGCTACGGTGATCCAGGGAGGAGCCGGGCGGACGCGGCGAAGAACAGGAGGCAATTACGAATCGAAAGCAATTACCGGAAGCAACTAATAATGAAGGAACAGCGACAAATGCGGCGAACTCCCAGGAACGGATGCCCGGGCGCGAACACGCCCGGGCGACGCATGCGCAGGGCGCATGCGCAGGGCGCATGTGTCGGCGGACGAGGCTGGGCGGAGGGATGGCGAGGCGGACCGGCATGCGGGTGCAGCGGCCACGGCGCGAAACCTCCGGGCACGAGCTGGGACAGACCGGATGATAGGATGACAGATGGGGCCACGATGGAAGGACCGAGGGGGCGGTAGGGAGATGACTGGAGTGGCGCGCGACGGAGGGAGACTCGACACAAGGCGGATTGCGATCTACCTGGCGTTCTCGTTCGGGATAGCCTGGGCTGTCGCGCTCGTGATCTACCTCACGGGCGGTCTCTACAACAGCCCGCAGCTTATAACGGGCACCCCATTCACCCTTGCGGTGGTGCTTCTTTCGACTGGCTACATGTGGGCGCCAGCCGTCGCGCACATATTGACCCGTGCGCTCACGCGCGAGGGCTGGAAAGACACGTCTCTGATGCCCCACTTTAGGCGATCATGGCCCTACTGGGTAGCGGCGTGGGTGGGTCCGGGCGTCCTCACCTTGCTTGGGGCCGCTCTCTTTTTCGTGCTCTTTCCCGGTTACTTCGACCGATCCCTTTCCGCGGTCAAGGCGATTCTTCAAGAGGCTGAGAGCGTATCCGGGCACCCCGTGCCCCTCAGCCCCTGGGCCTTCGTGGTGATCCAGACGATTCAAGCGATAATCATAGCGCCTGTCATCAACGGTCTCTTCACGTTCGGTGAGGAGTTCGGCTGGCGCGCGTACCTGCAGCCCAAGCTGATGCCGCTCGGTGGCAGAAAGGCGCTCTTTCTCATGGGCCTCATCTGGGGTGTCTGGCACTGGCCCGTGATTGCGATGGGGCACAACTACGGTTTGAGCTACCGCGGCGCGCCCTGGCTCGGGATGCTGGCAATGGTGTGGTTTACCCTCGTGGTGGGGACGTTCCTGGGATGGTTGACGCTCCGCGCCGGGAACGTCTGGCCCGCCGTTATCGGACACGGCGCGATAAACGGGATAGCAGGAATCGGGGCGCTGTTTGCGAGAGGCAACTCGAACCCACTACTAGGACCCATGCCGGTCGGCGTCATCGCCTCCGTGCCCTGGGCGCTGGTAGCGCTTTGGATATTCCTGCGTCGGCGCGCCCTGAAGGAGCCCAAATTCTGAAAGCGGCCCGAGACCAGCGCCGATCCTATTCGAACGGGGCGCGCCGCAAGCGGGCCGGTTTCCTCCGCGATCCCGGCGAGGCGGGCGGCCGCGACTGCATCCCGCATCTGGCTTACCACGACTCGCGGTGGGCGTGACGCCGCGATGCAAGTTCGATGATCGCCGCCGGATCCAGCCCAGCGAACCCCGGGATCACGTGGTCTGCTTGGCAGAGAACGTCCGGCTTGCCTACCCCCACAGCGAACATCCCCGCTCTGTGGGCGGCCTCGATGCCGGCTTCTGCGTCCTCGAACACCACGCATCGGCGCGGGTCAGCGTCGAGTCGCGCGGCGGCCAGCAAGAAGACCTCGGGGTCGGGCTTGGCTTTGGACGCGGTGTTGCCGTCCACGACCGTGTCAAAGAGCGCTTCGATGCCGAGACCCTTGAGGATGATGGGCGCGTTCTTGCTGGCCGAAGCCAAGGCGGTTTTTACCCCCAGTCTTCTCAGGCCACAGATGAACTCGGAAGCCCCGGGCAAGATCTCCGAGGGCGAGAGCCTGCTTATGTATTCCACGTACCAGCGGTTCTTCTTCTCGGCTAGCTCGACTTTTTCCCTTTCGTCCAGAGTGAGACCGCCGATTTCAAGCAGGATTTCGAGAGACCTCATCCTGCTGACACCTTTGAGCCTCTCGTTGTCTTCGGGCGAGAAGTCGAATCCGAGCTCATTCGCGAGGCGCTTCCATGCCAGGTAGTGGTACTTCGCTGTGTCCACCACAACGCCATCCAGATCAAATATGGCTGCTTCAACCGTTGGAGCAGGGTTCGACGCCGACGCTGTCACAAGAGAGGACCTCCTCGGAAAGCTTTAGGACGCTCTGGCGAGGATGGCGCGGGCCCTCGGGAGCAGGCGCCGTCCCATCCCTGGAACTATGAATTCGCACACTACACCAAGCATTCCTGCACGGGCGTACCGAGAACGTCGAAGTTTCGGGCACCATCCGGGCGGTCCCGCGAGATGCTCAACGAACTCATGCATAAACGACAAACCTCGAAGTCATGAACGGCCAGGCCGAAATGTGGCCAACTACCGCTCCTGTCAGGCTTCAAGTGCTTGTCCTGGGCCCGTTGACGCGCATGAGTTCAGCTTTGAGCTTGCCGGTCTACACGTCTGTCGGTCTGCGGTGTAGGCAATGCCAGAGGGCCGATGGGCCGGAAGGCCTGAAGCAATGACGACGGTCCGCACATTCCCGAGCGGGCTACCAATGCTGTCTCTGGGCTCGGTATTCCCGAGGGCGCTTGGCGAGATTGGCCCCGTGTACGAGAGACCAAGTCTTACCACCCACTATGCAAACAGTCGCAATCCTGGGCTCCCAGGAACGTCGGGCGCGAGCTCATCGGCTCAAGACGGGTGCTGGGCAAGACAGGTAGGCTTGACAGCCGTTCAGGAGTCCTGTGAGCAATGGGCGGTTTTTCTCCGTGTTGCCGGAAAATCGCAAAAATGTATGGAGGGAAAGAAGGAATTGTGGGAGGGACAGCGAATTATGACAGCAGAAAGTTTGGGCATCGAACAAACTAATTAGGAAAGGAAAGATAAACACGGCGTTCGGTGAAGAAACAGGCCCCACAAGAGGGAATCAGGACCTTGTAAAGGAGCTCAACAAAGCGGTCATCCTCAACATAATATGGAGGCATGCGCCCATCTCACGGGCTGAGATCGCGCGGGTGTCGGGGTTGACCCGGGGCACGGTGTCGTCGCTGGTGGACGAGCTTATCCGCGACAGCTTGGTGAAGGAGATAGGCACTGGCACTTCGGCCATGGGCCGCAAGCCCATAATGCTGCAACTCAACGGCGGGGCTGGCGTAATCGTCGGGGTCGATCTCGGTGTCAATTACATTTTGATCATCCTTGCCGATCTGAGGGCGCAGGTGCTCGCTCGCAAGAGACTGAGCATCAGGCCGGACATGGGAGAGAAGCGGATCATTGAGGCGATGCTGGACGGGATCGCCGATATCGTGGTCTCAGCCCCAGCAACACCCCGTGGCCTTCTGGGTGTAGGTGTCGGCGTCCCTGGGCTAGTGGAAACGGGGCACGGCGTTCTCAAGTTCGCTCCAAACCTCAGGTGGAAAAACGTGCCCCTCAGAGACATACTGCAAGATCGGTTCGATGTCCCGGTGTATGTGGACAACGAGGCCAATGTGGGTGCGCTCGGCGAGAAATGGTTTGGGGCGGGCCAAGGGATACGCCACATGGTCTACCTGAGCGTAGGTATCGGCCTCGGAGCAGGGATAGTTCTGAACGGAGAGCTCTATCGTGGTGCCACGGGTTACGCGGGAGAGCTCGGACACTTCACCATTGACCCGGACGGGCCTGTTTGTGGTTGCGGGAACCGGGGCTGCTGGGAGACATTCGCGTCAGAGCTCGCCACGTTGCGCCGGGCCAGAGAAGCGGTGGAACGCGGCGAAGCAGCGATACTCCGGGAACTGCTTGAGACAAAGTGCCGCCAGGCTGGTACCCGAGATACTTCTGCTGCCACTGCGGGTGACTCTGGGTTCGGCGCGGACAGCGCTGGCGCAACCGGTGCCGAAGATGAAGCGGACATAGCGAGGCAATGTGCCACAGCGAACGACATCTCAGGAGACATGGGGGCCGTAAGCGCGTGGCTGTCTGTGAGCTTAGTGGTGGAAGCGTGCGAACGAGGCGATCCCGCAGCGCAGCGTGTGCTCAGGGAGACAGGACGGTATCTCGGAATAGGAATTGCAGGCCTGGTGAATGCGTTCAACCCTGAGGTTCTTATCATCGGAAACACTATCGGGCAGTGCGGTCGATGGGTACTCGACGAAGCCGCTAAGGAGATGCAGGCTCGGGGGCTGTCTCAGCTTGTTAGGGGTGTCAGGATTGTGCCTGCCATGCTTGGCTCCGATGCGTGCGCAATCGGGGGGGTATCGCTTGTTTTGAGCGACTTTCTTAGTTTGCCGAGGATAACGTTTTGAGCATATCGCCAAGAACTCGTGCTGCTTTTCGGCGGCAAGGTCATGCTGGTTGTCGGTGTTGCGCCCCGAGGACGGTGCACTTGCGGCACGCTTCGTTTGAATTCCACGCGAGAGACAGCCGGATTCTCCGCGCCCCGTCGTGCAAGCACCGGCAACCCCGCTGCCACCAAGAAGGAGACGAGAACTTGTAAAGCCATACTTGGGGAATGGCAGTGGACGTTGGGGAGGGGACGGCGCGTCGGCACGGGGTGGAGCCGGGCCACGTAGACCGCACAGTCCAAATCATGAAGTCTGACGTCTGCGGATGAGGTTCGCGAACAGAACTATGGGACGGAGGCGTTTGTGGTATGGGCACGAGGGTCAAGAACAGCGTAGGAATTTGGGCCTTTGGAGGAAATGCGACCCGCTTCATGCCCCGAGGCTACCATCCTGACGCGGTTACTGAGACAATGGTCGACAAGACCAGGCGCGCTGTGGATGGGCTAGGCGATCTTGTTGACGGTTTCGAGTACCACTATCCCGGCGAGCTCAACGAACAGAATGTCTCCCAAATCCAAGCCGCTCTTGGCGAGAAAGATATCTACGCGCTCGCACTGGGCCTCTTTTCAGAGCCGCGATTTGCTCTCGGAACGTTCACAAATCCCGATCCTGCGAAACGCAGGGAGGTAATCCGAATCACCAAGGCAGGCGTTGATCTCGCGGCGGACATTGGTGCTCATTTCATAATCTGGCCAGGAGGCGACGGCTATAACTACCCGTTTCAGGCTGCGTACGATGAGTTGTGGCAGCATTTCCTGGAGGGAGTTGGCGAAGTCGTTGACTATGCAGCCCAGAAGGGTGTGAAGGTGTTTCTTGAGCACAAGAATAGCGAGCCGGCAATGAAGATCCTCATGCGCAATATGGGGATGGCCATATATGTGGTCAACAAGCTGAGAGAGATGGGTTACAATACCTCTCTCCTTCAGTTGAACATGGACTGGCAGCACTTGATCATGAACGGGGAAAACCTGGCTGAGTACGTTGCGATACTTGCAAAGGAAGGCCTTCTCGGGCATCAGCATGCCAACAGTGGTTGGGGCACGTTCGACGATGACAACATGGTCGGAGCACTCGTGTTTATTGAAACTCTTGCGGCTGCCAAGGAGCTGCAACGTGTGGGTTATGGCAGGAATGGCGAACGAATAGGCTTTGACCTCTTCCCCTATACTGAGGACCAAGTTGCGGCGGTACGCCGGAGCATTCTGCACTGGGAGTTCATCTGTTCACTGGCCGAGAGAATCGACTCAGGGAGGCTGCGAGAGGCTCAGTGCCGGAATGACGCTGTGACGTGCTACGAGCTGGTATTCGAGGCGCTCGGCCTTGACAAGGAGTTTGAGGAAAGACTGGTCGGGCTGCGTAAGGTGGAGAGGGCAAGAACGTGCTAGGCCACAGTTTCTTGGGCGCGCGCATCCTAGAACGCTGAGAATGCCTAGGAGTTCGTGGGATATGGGATAACGGCTCCCGGCCCGACTGCGATAGATGGGAACGATCTGCAAACCGAGAACTGCCGAGGCCAAGACACCGGCATTGGGTTGCGGAACGTGAACTTAGCTGCAGCGAAAGCACTACTGTCCCACAAAGCAGCGTTGAGCCCGGAGACGGTGTGTCAAAGAGCTCATGATGTGCCACGTATCCTATGATGGCCTGGGTAACTTCGGAGACTCTCACGGGTGGCTGTTGCAGCCTGGTAGGTGCGGGCTGATAAGGAGGTGAGGCCGCCTTCATACGAGTCGTCCATGCCGGCTTCCAGATGGTCAGGTGGTGGTCGTGAGCATTCCGGTGGGAGAAAACGGTCAGTCTAAATCCCAATATGGGGAGGGAACAAGAATGACGGTTAGGCGAGGTTTGCGACTGGTAACTGGTGGCTTGGCACTCGTCTTCTTGCTCTCAATGATGTTGGTCAACACCGGGTCGGCGTTTGCTGCCAAGAAGGTGACCATTGGGGTTTCTATCCGAAGTCTTTCTGAGGAGCGCTGGGCAAGAGAGAAAGTACTCATGGAGGAGAAAGCGAAAAAACTCGGGGCAGACATCATCTTCACCGATGCCAATAACGATGAATTCGTGCAGAACTCCCAGATCGAAAACTTGATTGCCCGGGGTGTTGATGTCCTGATCATCATCGCTAGAAATAGTGATGTGGCAGCCAACGGTGTCGAGATGGCGGCCAAAGAGGGCATTCCCTGCATTGCATATGATGTCGCAATTTACCATCCTCATGCTATATACGTTTCCTTCGACAGTGTGAGAGTCGGCTATGAGATGGCCAAGGCTGTTGTAGAGCGCGTCCCCAAAGGCCGGTATTTCTGGATAGGTGGCTCTCCTACAGACGACAACGCCTATCTTGTCCGCAAGGGCCATTTCCAAGTGCTGCAGCCTCTGATCGATAGGGGAGATATTCAGCTATTGGGAGAGCAGTGGTGCGACGCATGGAGCCCGGAGGAAGCCCTCAAGCATGTGGAAAACGCCCTTACTGCCCATGGTAACCGGATAGATGCTATCATATGCTCCAATGATGGCACGGCCGGCGGTGCTGTACAGGCACTCAAGGAACAGGGGCTTGCCGGTAAGGTGCCCACCTGTGGTCAGGATGCTGACCTCGTAGCTTGTCAGAGAATCGCAGAAGGAACTCAGACCGTAACGATATTCAAGGATGTACGGATATTGGCCTCTACTGCCATAGAGGCCGCCATGGAGCTAGCACAGGGGAAGCGTCCTTCCAAAATCAATGGTAAGTATGTCAATGAGAAGAAGGGTATTGAACAGGATGCCATCTTTGTAGACGTGGTGCCTGTTACAAAAGACAACCTGTATGAAGTCATCGTCAAAGGTGGTTTCCACAAGCTAGAGGATGTCTACCGCAATATCCCTAAGGATCAGTGGCCGAAAGGATAAGACGTTCTAGAAGGGGTGCCGCGCCTTTCCTCGCGAATCCGATTCGTAGGCTATGTGAGGGAAAGGCGCGGCAACCCAAAGATAGATGAGCGCGGAGTTGAAGCAGGCGACTTCCCTGAGATGGATACGGAAAGAGGCAGCCGTCAAGGAGCCGCCCCACGATCGACTGAAAGGCGTACCTGAAAGCACTTCGAAACGCGGCCAAAGGCTTGCGGGTACCTGTGCCACACCCCTGGCGTCGTAGCAGTGGTCTGTGATTTGGCTGACCCGTGCGACGGGCCGAGGGTGAGGATTGTTTGAGGGTCGCTAGGAGCCTGCCGTGGACGACAGGGCGGGCCCTAGTCGGTCTTTGTCTTGACAGGTGGCCTGAGCAGCCAGTGGTTCATGTGGGGTGATTCGTAGGGGCGTTTTGGGAATGGGGGGAGAGCGGTGCAACAACGACCCAGCACGCTTCTCGAAGTCCGCAGTGTAACCAAAGATTTCCCTGGGACCAGAGCCCTTGACAACGTCTCCATGGAAGTATGGGAGGGAGAGATCCATGGGCTTTGTGGCGAGAACGGGGCGGGCAAGACCACACTCATGAAGATACTCAGCGGCAGCTATCCGTACGGAACCTATGAAGGTCAAGTGTTTTTCCAGGGCAAGCCGGTCAGGTTCTTGGGGACACGGGACTCAGAGGCGGAAGGCATACGTATCATTCATCAGGAATTGGCCTTGGTTAAGCAGTTGACCGTGGCCGAGAACATTTGCCTGGGCGCTGAACCGGCTAAATACGGAATCGTCGATGAAATGAAACTGCATCGCGAAACTCGACAGCTGCTTAACAGGATAGGAGCGAACATCCCTGGGAGTGCTGTGTTGGGAAGCCTAGGGGTAGGACAGCAACAGATGGTAGAAATTGCTAAAGCCTTGCGGGGGCACGTCAGACTTCTAATCCTAGATGAGCCCACTTCAGCTTTGAACGATGCGGAGGTCGCGAACCTCATGCGCACGTTACGAGAGCTGAAAAACAGCGGTGTAACGTGCATATATATATCCCATAAGCTCAGGGAGCTTTTTGAGATTGCTGACCGGATCACCGTTCTTAGGGACGGCAGGTGCGTTGGGACAAAGCCAACCAGCGATTTGACCGAGGATGAAGTCATAGCTATGATGGTAGGCCGCGCCCAGACCGGCAGGTTTCCTCCGAAAACTAGGAGAGCCGGCAAGGTAGTTCTTTCCGTCAGAAACTGGACAGTGAGAAAGCCCGACAAGAAGTATCTCTATGCAGTTCGTGATATCTCGTTCGATGTCAGGGCCGGGGAAATCCTAGGCATATCTGGTCTGATGGGCTCTGGCAGAACGGAGCTTCTGCAGAGTCTGTTCGGTGAATATGGGTTTCAGCCGTCAGGCGAAATCATTATCGAAGGGAGAAAATGTAGGATTAGTTCCTCCCGTGACGCGATTGCTTTGGGAATGGGTCTTGTCACGGAAGACAGGAAGAACACGGGCCTGATCACAATCCATTCTGTCAGCCATAACATGACACTCCCGTCATTACCAAACCTCAGCAACGGTCCTGTTGTCAACGCAAGTCTAGAGCTCGCTTCTGCTCTGGAATTAGTCGAGAAGCTGAACATCAGGACGCCATCGATCGAGGCTAAGGTCGAGACCCTAAGTGGTGGCAATCAACAGAAAGTCTCCGTCGCCAAATGGCTAATGACGAATCCACGCATACTTATGCTCGATGAACCTACTAGAGGGATCGATGTAGGTACTAAGTATCAAATATACGAGCTTATGGACCAACTCGCCGCTGCTGGGATGGCGATTATCATGGTTTCATCTGAGCTGCCGGAGATCCTAGGGATGAGTGATCGAATCCTAGTGATGCATGAAGGTAGAATGGCGGGGATAGTAGAGGCGAGAGAAGCTAGTCCTGAGAAGATTATGTCGCTGGCCACCATGGGAGCTAGGGCAAGTGTAAACTAGCAGTTCGTGACAGGGGGCGGTGGTAGAGTGGAAAGGGCGCAGTTAGAGAGAGCTCAGATCGGTGTAGGCGTGACTCTTTCGGAGCAGCTTGCTAGACGCAAGATCAAAGACAATCTCCGGGCATATACTATGGTCTTTGCACTCCTAGCCATCTGGGTGACCCTGGCTATTGCCACACAGGGTACTTTTTTGGAACCGCGCAACCTGTCGAATCTTTTTCGGCAGACAGCCATCAACGGATATCTGGCTATCGGGATGGTTTTCGTTATTACCGCTGGCCACATAGACTTATCCGTGGGGGCACTGGCAGGGCTGACGGGTGCAATCGCTGCAATGCTGCAGATCAAGTGGCTACCGGCATTGAGCGCACATGTTCGAGTTGCATGGTTGCAGCCGGGCTGGCCCTCAACGCTCATTGCCGTTGCGGCTGCCCTGATAATAGGTACGATGATTGGCATATGGCAAGGGGTATGGGTCGCCCACGGCCAGGTTCCGGCATTTATTGTCACCTTAGGGGGGCTTCTGGTCTTCCGGGGCTCTATTCTGGGTATCACGAAAGGGATCAACATCGGGCCCATGGACCCAAGCTTTCAAAGCCTTGGTCAGGCGTATCTCTCACACACCGCCGGTATAGCCTTGGCTGCTGTGGCCGTGGCCCTGATCGTCTGGTTCACCGTTGCATCGAGGAGAAACAAGATCAAGTATG
Organism: Bacillota bacterium; assembly: GCA_012842395.1. Classification (NCBI taxonomy): domain Bacteria; kingdom Bacillati; phylum Bacillota; species Bacillota bacterium. The sequence continues at coordinate 15,377 of DUSX01000001.1, read as the reverse complement.
GGTTCCCGGCGAGGCCATTGTGGTCAGAGGCCCTGCTTACAGCGATCTATTGCGTACTGGTTGTCGGATTTGTCGTTATTATGCATCGCTATCGTGGGGTACCACTTCCGGTGATATTCTTGATCATCATGGCGGCGTTGTGTTCGTTCGTTTTCAAGAGGACCCAATTGGGCCGCTATACCTGCGCCATCGGAGGCAATCTAGAAGCTGCACGTCTATCAGGTGTCAATGTGCGGCGTGTAATAGTACAGATCTTTGCCTTGATGGGAGCCTTGAGCGGCATAGCAGGGGTCATATTGACTGCGCGACTCAATGCAGCTACCGCCAATGCAGGAAACCAGTTTGAACTCAATGCCATAGCCGCCTGTGTTATTGGCGGAACGAGCCTTCAAGGAGGCTCCGGCAGCATTCCCGGCGCCTTGCTGGGGGCGCTTGTCATGGCAAGTATAGATAATGGGTTGAGTATGCTCAATGTCGAGGCGTTCTGGCAACAGATCATCAAGGGTCTCATTTTAATGGTAGCGGTCTTGATGGATGTCAAATCCAGATAGGAAATCCAGGCGGTTGTTTCAATTCGAATGGTAAAGCACGACGAGTCTGTGGCGGGAAGCCCAGCTTGCGGGTTGGCGTGCGGCTCTCCTTAGCACGTACAGCGAACTTTGGCTGCGTTAGTCACGCGTGGACATACCATGGACTGTACTATGGGGTGTGGTACAGCGTGTTGACTGAGGTAAAGCTACTTGAATTGAAGCCACCGGTCAGTGCAATCCCCGTCGGGTTTCCTCAGTTGCGTCCAGAGGTCTATGAAGCAAGGCTTCAGCGGTTACGAGGGAAAATGAAAGACTTGGGGCTTGATAAGGTCATTGTCTATGCCGACCGGGAGCATGCGGCCAATTTCGCCTATCTGGCAGGATTTGGCCCCCGGTTTGAAGAGGCACTACTCATCGTGGGTCTGTCCGGCACGCCCCAAGCAGTCTTGGGAAACGAAAACATCGACATGATCAGATACACAGTGGTAGACCTAGAAGGCGTTCATTTCCCGAGCTTTAGCCTAATTGGTCAACCACGGGAGGACGTTAAGTCACTCACGGAAATCCTAAGGGCCGCTGGTTTGCAACACGGGATGACAGTAGGAACCGTGGGCTGGAAGTGCTTTGAGGCGGACGAAGGGCGCGGCGCTGACCTTATAGAGATACCCCATTACGTAGTTGAAGCTATATGGGAAGTGGTGGGAGAGGATTCGTGCGACAGCTGTGGAGCAGATAGAGGTAGCCGGGTCAAAAATGCCACATCACTGTTTATGTCGCCCTATGGTGGATTGCGGGTAGTGCTGGAGCCAGAACAGATCGTCGTCTTTGAGTACGCGGCGTGTCTCGTTGCCCGCTCGATGTTGGCCCTTATGGATTGCGTAGACTTAGGGAAGACAGAGCTAGAACTTGCCGCCCAGTTTCAGAATCGAGGAGTGCCCCTTTCTGTTCATCCAATGCTTTCCACGGGAGAAAAAGCACGTTTCGGACTTGTCAGTCCCACGGACAGGCAGGTGAAACTGGGAGAGTTTCTGACAGCAGCATACGGGATCGAAGGCGCACTCTCGTGTAGGGCCGCGTACATCGCCCGTGATGAGAGGGATATTCCACCTCATGCTCATGATTGGCTGGAGAAGATAGCAATACCCTATTTTGCTACAGCGGTCAGATGGTTTCAAACCGTGCGGATCGGCATTGAAGGCAGCCGAATTTGGGATATGGTCGAAACTCATTTGCCTAGGTCCAAGTTTGGATGGAGTTTAAATCCTGGCCACTTCATTGCAGCCGACGAATGGGTGTCAACGCCGTTTATGGAAGGGTCTAGTGTAAGGCTGCAAAGCGGCAACTACATTCAGTATGACTTGATCATCTGTCCCAAACCTCCGTATTTCGGAGCAAACCTTGAAGATGGTGTTGTTTTGGCTGATGAGGAACTACGAGCAGTCCTCAAGGCCAAGTTCCCGAGTGTATGGACGCGGTTTGAGCGCCGCCGGCACTACCTGCAGGACGTATTGGGGATTGGGCTGGCTGACGATGTCTTGCCAATGTCCGACATACTAGGCTATTACAGGCCGTTCCTACTGAACAAAACGAGCGCTTTTGCCATCAGGTAGCTATAAGCTTCGGGCTTATCACGCTGGACCTGGTTTTCATCTCGAAGCTCCGTTGGTCTTCAAGAGCAGGTGGGCGATTTCTCCCTGCGGGACACAAGCGTCGTCACCCCAGGTAGCCGGAGGTGCGGGGGATCGCCATGCCCCCAGTGGTACGGGCTTGGGCCGATCGGACGACGTGGGATGGTTGGTGTGCCAAAGCCGGCAAGCGGAGGGCCGTCACAAGGCCAACCATGGAGCGCCTGAGAGAGCCTGTGAGACTGTGCCGGCAGAAATGAACTGCTGAGTGGTAACTGGACTGAACTCATGAGAACCAAACTCAAACGTAATGCTGCTTAGAGGATGGGGGTGTGAGTCTTGCCCCTGTTGCTGGGCATCGACATCGGGACTTCCGCCACGAAGGTCATCATCACGGACGAGGCTGGGCGCGTCGTGGCCTCGGCGACGGAAACTTACCCCCTTCAGACCCCGCATCCCAACTGGGCTGAGCAGGACCCGCACGACTGGTGGGCCGCCACTTGCGCCGCCATACGCGGCGCATGCGCGAGCGGTGGCGTGAGGCCGGCCGACATCGGGTGCGTGGGGCTCACCGGACAGATGCACGGTCTCGTGCTGCTCGACAGGGAAGGGAAAGTCCTTCGCCCGGCCATCCTTTGGTGCGACCAGCGGACGGCGGATGAGTGTCGACGGATCACCGAGGCGGTTGGTGGGGCGGCGCGTCTTCGCGAGCTTACGTGCAACCCCGCCCTGACCGGCTTCACGGCGCCGAAGGTTATTTGGGTAAGAGACCACGAGCCCGAGCTGTACGGGAAGATCCGCAAGATCCTTCTCCCCAAGGACTACATCAGGTTCAAGCTTACCGGGGAATATGCAACTGAGGTTTCGGACGCTTCGGGCACCCTCCTGTTTGACGTGAGGGGCCGCAGGTGGTCGCGGGATGTCCTCAACACGCTCTGGATCCCCGAGGACTGGCTCCCGCGATGCTACGAATCCCCGGAAGTCACGGGGCGGGTCACGCGGGAGGCAGCATGCGAAACCGGCCTTGCCGAGGGCACGCCGGTGGTTGGGGGAGCCGGCGACCAGGCTGCCGGGGCCGTCGGCAGCGGCATAGTCAGGCCCGGAGCGATTTCCGTGACTGTGGGCACTTCCGGCGTCGTGTTTGCATATATGGACGAGGCCGCCCTCGACACCGAGGGGCGGCTCCACACGTTCTGCCACGCCGTCCCAAGCAAGTGGCATGCGATGGGGGTCACGCTCGGGGCCGGCGGTTCGATGCGGTGGTTCCGTGACATGCTGTGCGAATCCGAAATGGAGGTGGGCCGGTGTGCTGGCATCGACCCCTATGAGCTCATCACGGCCGAAGCCGCACAGGCAGAGCCCGGATGCGAGGGACTCGTGTTCCTTCCGTACTTGGCTGGCGAGAGGACGCCATATCCTGACCCAAATGCGCGGGGTGTGTTCTTCGGGCTTTCGCTGCGGCACACGAAGGCCCATATGGCGCGGGCAGTCATGGAGGGCGTGGCCTTCAGCCTGCGGGATTGCCTCGAGCTTGTGAAGGCCCTCGGTGTTTCCATGGGGGAGGTACGGGTCTCCGGCGGCGGAGCGAGAAGCGCGCTGTGGAGGCAGATCATCGCTGACGTGCTCGGGACACCTCTCGTAATGCTGAAGGTCGCTGAAGGCCCCGCGTACGGCGCAGCACTCTTGGCCGGGGTGGGAACGGGCGTTTTCACCAGCGTGCCCGAGGCATGTGACCTGGCAATAGAGACCGACGGCGTAACCGAGCCCAACCCGCCGGTGGTAGCCGTTTATGACGAGTACCATGACCTGTACCGGGCGCTTTATCCGTGGCTCAAGCCGGCATTCGAGCGGCTTGCCGGGGTGGTCTCCCGAGTGGTCTCCCGAAAGGACTAAAAGAGGGCTAAAGGCCTGAAGCGCGGCCGCCCGCACTTGTGACGTATTGTGCAGGCACAGCGTGGTCACGGCGCCGCAGAGCCGCTACGGCCCCGTTCGGCAGGGGCCGCGCGGCAGATGTGGCCGTGGTGTGGCTTGGGGTATGGCCGGCGCGAGGTCTCCAAGCAGCAGTTGCCTCCGTCTGTCGAAGAGCTGCCGCCTGGCTTGGCGCGTGGCTGGCACGAGGTCCGTGCGAGGATGACACCCATGCGGGCGGGAGCGTCGGTCAGGACCTCATGGTCTCGACGAGGCTGGCTGCGACTGCTTTCAGGTTGTGCCTGTTCACGCGCTCGATGGTCTCGATCACATCGCTTGGGAAAGCCGCGATTCCCGCGAACGCGCCGGCCACCGAGCCTGCGATGGCACCCACGGTATCGCAATCTCCGCCGGTGTTCGCGGCGAGGATGGCGGTCTTCATCGGGTCGCCTCCGGCAAGCACGAAGAGTGCGATCGCGGCCGGCACAGTCTCCGCGGTGGCGACGGAGGTTCCCACGAGCTCGTACAGGTCGCGGCACGCCCGCGACTCGTCACGTGCTGAAAGAACGAGGTCCACGGCCCACTCAATCCTCCTCGCGATAGATGGCGCAGCCACGAGCCGCCCGCGGGCAGCCCCGAGATCGGCTCCCCACATCGCCGCGCGGACCACGTTTTCGAGCGTGGTTTCGCCACCCATGGCGCACGCAATGGCGCAGCTTATCGCGGCCGCACCCGAGATGGCGATGCTCGTCCCGTGGGTCGGTAGGCAGGCCAGCTCGGTGTCGGCGACCGCGCCGTAGGGGTCGCCCGGATGAATGATGCCGACCGGGCTAATTCGCATGGGCGCGCCGTTGGTCTCACCGGACTTCCCGGCCTCTGCGGGAGGAACGCCAGCGCGCAGAAGCGCCAGGGCCGCCCGCGAGCTGGGACCGAGCACCATGGCTCCTTCGTCGAGGGCCCCGACGGACTCAGCCCAGGCGAGGATCTCCCGTGCCACGCTCTCAGGCACCACCTTGCCGCCATCGCCGATGATGGCACGAGCCACCGCAACGGTCTGCGCGGTATCGTCGGTCGTGCTTCCGGCCGGGAGACCGTCGTGGATGACGTGGCCGCGCGGGGCAGGAAGGAAGCGGTCTATGCGGCCTATCTGGCTTGCGATCTCTTGCGGTGTCATCAGCGAGGAGGGCATTCCCATCGCATCGCCTACAGCGACCCCCATGAGGCATCCGTATGCGCGTTCGAATAGAGCGTGATTCATCGAAGTAACCTCCTGTGTAGTTATCGGCTCCAAGTTCAAAGTGCTCCATAACCGGCTCGCGCTGCCGCGACGGCGGCCGCGGTGAGGGCGATGCACACTGCGAGGACGACGTAATCGCGTGGGCGCATCATCATCTTGCGCAAGGTCGTCCAGCTGCGCGTGGCTCCGTAACCACGGTTGAGCATGGCGCACGCGAGGTTTTCTGACATCCGGATCGAGTCGACGATCATCGGCACCATGACCGGAACGTATGCTTTGATGCGCTGTATCATGCCGCCTGTCTCCACCATTGCGCCGCGTGCTTTCTGCGCGTCGAGGACCATCGCCGCCTTCTTTTCCATCGTGGGCACGAAACGGATCCCGGTTGTGATTATGAACGACATCTCATACGGAACCCGCATGGCCCGAAGAAGCTGAAGGAAGTCGTCCAACGGCGTCGTGAGCGTGAGAACTGACGATGCAACCACCATCGTAAGGATCCGGAGGAGCAGGGTCACGCCGTACAGGACGCCCCCCACGGACACGGGCAGGTGGCCTCCGGGCCACGAGTAAAACAGGACCCTGCGCGCGGCATCGGTAGTGAAGGCCGAGACCGGGTACGTGTAGCCGGTAATGACCATCACTATGACGAACACCGGCATGAGCGGGCCCAGCACCCCCCAGAGTCTCCGCGCGGGAAGGCGCGCTGCGACCGCGACGCCTGCCACGACGAGCACGAGAGCAGCGTTGTATATAGGGCTCCTGAATAGGAACAGCACTACCATCAGGCATATGAACGCCACGACCTTGGTTCGGACGTCGAGGCGGTGGACGATTGATTGGCCCGGGATGTACTCGAGAAACATGTGATTCCTCCTGCGATGTGTTCTTTAGGTGTGTTCTTTAGGTGCGGCCGGCTGCCGCCGCCATCGAAAGGGTGAATGTGGGTCCTTATCGATGGCCAACCTCGGAATCAGACGAGCATCGGGTGCCTTGAAGCGTTTCGCACGGACCGCTGGACTACGGCCTGCGGTCGCAGGCGCGGTCGCGGCTGCGGTCGTCCGGGCTTGCGGTATTCGCAGGCGCCGGTCCCAGCGGTCCCAGAGCCGCCATGACGAGCCCAACCGCTTCGTCTACCGTGGTCACCTCGGCAGGCATGCCCACGTCGCCCAGTTCCTCCGCAAGCAGCGATATTTGCGGCGGCGCGAGATATGCTGAGCGCAACACGTCACGCTGGCGGAAGACCTCTCGCGGCGTGCCATCCGCCACGATCCTCCCCTTGTGCATGACGACGACCCGCTCGGCGTATTCTGCAACGATCCGCATGTCGTGCGTGATCATGACGATGGTATGTCCCGCCCGATGGAGGTCGCGGACGAGGTGCATCATCTGTTCAGCTCCGGCCCAGTCTTGACCTGTGGTGGGCTCGTCGATGACGAGGATGTTCGGCTTCATGACCAGTACGGACGCCACCGCCACACGCTGGCGTTCTCCCTTGCCCAGCATGAACGGGTGGCGGTCTGCCACATCCTCGAGGCCCACGAAGCTCAGCACCTCGCGAACGCGCTCGCGTGCCGCGTCGGGCGCAAGCCCGAGGTTGCGCAGGCCATACCCTACTTCCTCTTCCACCGTGGAGCAGAATATCTGGTGGTCAGGGTTCTGGAACACGTATCCCACGCGATGCGAGAGGCTGCTCACGGTCTCGCCCCTGGTATCGACGCCATCGATCTCGACGCGGCCCTTCGTGGGCTTGAGAAGGTTGTTGAAGTGCTTGACGAGGGTGGTTTTGCCTGCCCCGTTCTGTCCGACGAGGGCCACGAACTCGCCGCGACGTATCTCGAGGTCCACGCCTCGAAGGGCCTGGGTGCCCGGGCCGTAGCTGTGCTCGAGCCCCACGACCTTGATCGCGATGGGAGATGCAGACGCGGCGTCTGGCCCGCTATGCGCAACGTCCGGGCTCGACGTCGACGGTGGCGGGCTTACTGGCGCCTTGCCGTCGTCGCTCGACGTCTTGCGCGTGCTCGAGGCCTTATGCGCCGCGGGAATCCTTCGCCCTCGCAGGATGCGTCTTGCGAGGCCCGCCGCCTCCCGGACGGTGAGAGGGACGTCGCCCGCGCCTATGAGCCCCGCCTCATGCAGGCGCCACCCGAACTCGCATACCTGGGGCGGCCTGATGCCCAAGCGCATCGTGAGCGGCACGTCGCAGAAAAGGTCGCGCGGTCGCCCGCGCCAGACCACCTCGCCCTTGTTAATGACGATTACCTCGTCCGCACGTTCGGCTATATCCTCGCTGGAGTGCTCCACCGCTAGGATGGTAAGGTGTCGCTCGCGGCGCAGCCGGTCGACGGCTGCGTAGATCTCGTCCCGACCCAGCGGGTCAAGCTCTGACGTGGGCTCGTCCAGCACGAGCACTTGCGGACGCATCGCAAGCACCCCGGCTATCGCGAGCCTTTGCTTCTCGCCTCCCGAGAGCTCGCTCGTGAATCGGCCCTCGTACCCGGCGAGGCGGACAGCGCCGAGAGACTCAGCTATCCGCGCTTCGATCTCGGCGGGAGGAAGCCCCATGTTGCCTGGGCCAAAGGCCACATCCTCTCGTACCGTGATACCGAAGATCTGTGTCTCGGGGTCTTGCATAACGAGCCCGATCTTTGAGACCAGCGTCTGGATGCGGAATCTCTGCGTGTCCATGCCCATTACCGCGACGCGGCCTGACATGTCGCCCTCAAAGAGCTGGGGGACCAGGCCGTTCAGCGTCATGGCGAACGTGGTCTTGCCCGCGCCTGTCGGGCCCATGATGGCGACGAAGCGCGGGGAATCGATTCCGTAAGTTATGCCCTTGAGAGTAGGGGCCTTGCCCTTCGGATACTTGTACGAAAGGGATTCGACCTGGACGATCCCTGACCCTGAGCTTTGCGTGATCGTTGCTTCTGGCATGTGCTGCAATACACTCCCCAATCCTCGTGTTGGGCGGCGACCTGCCGTGCTACGCCCCGGGCAAGCCCAGCCTGGTGTGAGTTTGCGTGGAGGCCGGGTGGATTCCCCGGGCCGGGCCCGCCGAGCCCTCGGATGCCGTCGGCGCGTCGGCCCTGCCGCCTTGCCGCCGGCGCTCTGGCGCGCGCTGTGCCGTACTGAGACGCACCTTGGAGCACGACGGCACACTCGTGTGCACTCAGGGACGCTCACGCGCGGTCAGGTACGAACGAGACGGCCGACAAGGGCCACGGGCTTCCCCACCGCCCGGGCGATCTCACGGAGCGCCGCGCGTTCCGCGTCCGCCTCTTCTGCCTCTGCCTCCGCTTCCGCCTCCGCGTGCGCGTCCGTATCCATGTCCGTATTCATCTGCGCGTACCCGCCACGGCTGGCGGCGACTGATACCAGGACGCACGTGGAGGGACCCGCGGATTTCTTTGTATTCAGGCCGGGGTCTGGGGTCATGACCAAGGAAAGGCCGGCCGATGCCGCCATCTGGCGCGCCTCATACTCAATTCCCTTGGAGCCGACAGGCAGGATGTCGTGAACCTGCGCCAAGCGTGCCAACTTCATCACTGTGGGGACGTCTGCGATCTCAGGATCATCGACCGTCACGGCATCTCCGGGTGCACTCTTAGGGATCCCGACAGCTGCGACGATGTCGCCTGGGAGACCAGTGCCTGGCCTCAAGCGGCGCTCCTCGGCAAGTCCTATGACCGTAACCCCGACGCCTGTTGCGACCGTGGGCACGTTGTCTTCTGTGCTACCGGTGACCGCTCCATCGCCTTCGATTCCTGCAAGACTAGCTTCGAACCTCACGCCTCCGATGATCTCCCTGCCTGTAGGCTCCAATTCTACGCTCAGGGCATCCACAATCACCAGCGGGCGCGCGCCGCTGGCGAGCATCTCCATGAGTGGCACGCGCGCCGCGAACCGCCCGACGAGGTAGCCCGGTACCTTCACCGTGTCGTGCGGTTTCGGGCCTATCCCGCCGTCCGAGTCGCACGCGATCACCATGTAATAAGGACCTGCAAGCCGAACCAGCGTCAGGTCGCGACACTTCGCGACGCGGTGCCGAAGGATCGTTCCTGCCGCTTCGGGCGAAGAATCCGGGGGCAGGTCGATGTCTCTCGGGCCTGCCCCGGCGAACCCTGCCAGTTCTGCCAGCTCTCGCTCTATCTGAGACATTTCGAATTCACGCGGACTTGATTCTGGCATGACTTCTTGTCACCTACGAATACCGCTAGTTCGAGTACCGCTAATTGCATCGTGCTTGTCGCCGTTACGTATTTCGTTTTGTGGCCGAATGCTTCGTCAGATCATGTTGCTGCGCTTGACGATCGCGTACGCCACGGCTGCGATGATGATGTTGACGGCGGACCCCACCGTGAGCGGTGCTAGGAGCCCGACCGCAAGCCCCATGCCGCCGATCGGGACCATCACGAAGGCAGCCACCACCCCGTTCAGGAACGTGGCCGCGATTATCGCAGGTATGATGCCAAGCCTCTTGTTGATCCACCAGAAGGCTGCGGCGAAGACGGCCATTTCAACGGCGACCAGGATGTGAACGGGCACGCTGAGCGGGAAGCCGGTCGTGGCTGCCGTGAAGATGTGCCCGATCGCGGCGACGATCCCGCCTTCGAGCCAGCCGAAAGACACTGCGCTGAAGTAGCCGGGGCATGAGTCAAGCGCTACCGTGCCGGTCGGGCTCGGAATCTTGATGATTGAGCCTACGGCGCTCAGCGCCACGAATATTGCCATCCGAGCGACACGCCTAGGAGTCCAGTAAGTCTTGCGCAGGTCACCTTCAACTTTGGGGTTCGTTCCCATTGGCCTTTCCTCCTTGTCCTTGTGGGCATTGCGTCAGAACCGACCGAAAGGTTAACATGCCGAAACGTGAATACTGTCAGGATACCTGCGTCTTGATCCCGATCGTCTGCTCTCCTCTTTCCGCGGGGCTCGCGCTCATCCCCGTTTCCACCCGCATTCCGCTTGCTCGTCCGTTTGCCCTCGGAGTCAGCGTCGCTGTAAACTTGCATCTATCACCTCGCAGCACGGATTTTACGAACTCAACCGGGGTTCCGTTCTTGTCGAACGTCGTCCTTCGCACTAAGAAGGCGGGGCTCCCAGGGGCCACGAGCAAGATCTTCGCCTCGTACTCGTCGACCGCGACCGCGCTGAGCACCTCTTCTGCCCGCGCAAGCTCAAGACCGCACACGTCGGTGAGAAGGGTGAAGAGAGACTCACGCGCAAGGTCGCGCTCCAGGACGGGGCGACAGAGGTCGCTGGGCATGTAAGACGTTTGGAGGGATATGGGCACACCGTTGCCCGTGAGCCGGAGGCGACGGACCTCGATGACGGGGCTGCCCTGGTTCAGCTTCAGGTGCTTGGCGACGCCCTCGCTTGCAGGAACGATGCCGGCACCGAGCAACCGGGTCTCGATCCCTACGCCGGCGCTGGCAAATCCCGCCGAGAAACCTCCAAGGTCCAGGATGTCTTGCACGAGCGAAGGCTGTGACACAAATGTGCCCCGCCCCTGACACCTCTCCACCAGGCCTTCCGTGACGAGGCGCGCGAGGGCTTGCCTCACAGTTATCTGGCTCACGCCATACTCGGCGGCAAGTTCTTTCTCCGTGGGGATTTGCGACCCCGGAGACCACTCCCCGGCCTCTATTCGCTCGCGAAGAGACTCTTTCAACTGATGATATAGGGGCACGGGCTTTGCCCTGTCGATGCCCGGGTGAACCACACTGGAACCCCCTCTGTCAAGCAAGGACTCTCGTTGTGGCGAGAGGCACGCCGGTTAAGAGCAGCCGTCAATTCCTGCAGCGGCGGCGGCGCGGCGACGCTCTTTGGAGTCTCAACCGGTCCGGGTCCACATGAACGATGTGGGAAAACTCAAGAGTGCCATGCCGTCATCGCTGAATGAGAGAACGGCTACAATATAAATATATAAGATTATACTCTTTATGTCCAGGGGAATTGACATGGATTATCGGATGTTTCGCCCGGAAACTCATCCCAGACCCTGAGGAGAGCGTCATGAGCGCATGAGAAGCGGACGAGGAGCGAGGGCAGAGGGGGACAGGCATCAGAATCGTCTCGACCGCAGGATGGACACAACAAGCCAAACCCCGAAGACTAGAGCGAGCACGAAACTTGCCTCGGCCAAAGGAAATCGCCATATCAGCACCGCAGGCGCGGACTGGGCGATGAGAGCGGTGCTGACGATGATGCTCGCCAGCACCACGCTCAGGGCGAGCCGGTTGACCAGGAGGGTCAGTTCTTTGAAAACCCTGCGCGCGCCCTCCAACTCCCACTTGACCTTGAGCTGTCCGCTTGCCGCAAGGTCCAGCACTCGATCAAGTCTTGTGGGCAGGTGCGCCAGGAATTCTGCGTAGTCGGCACCCGCCTTACCGAGGGTTTTCAGAACAGATGCAGGCTTCATCCGCTCGCGCACGAGACGCTTCGCGAAAGGCTCGGCCGCCTCCACCAGGTTGAACGATGGGTCGATGTAGCGAACGGTTCCTTCAACTGCGGTCAGGGCCTTCAGGACTAAAGCGAAGTCACGTCGGACTCTGATGTGATGCCTGGCGCATACATCGAGCACGTCCTTTGTGAGCTCGGCGACTGAGAGCTGGGAGACGGGCACACCGTAATACCTTCGCAAGAGCGCGTCCACGTCACGTGTGAGCGACCCTGTGTCTACTCCGGCCGGCGCGAGACCCAGCTTCAGGAGGACCGCCACAAGGCGCGCGGGTGAGCGGGCCGCGACGGCGAGGAGAAAGCCGCCGAACTGTTCCTTCAAATCGTCCGGGACAACTCCCACCATCCCGAAGTCGAGGAGGGCGATTCGCGCGTCAGGGAGCGCTACCACGTTCCCAGGGTGCAGGTCCGCGTGGAACACCCCGTGGACCAGGATTTGCTCAAGGATGGTATTGGCAAGCGCTCTGGATATGGCACGCGTGTCGAGTTGCGGTTCCCCGGCCCTCCTCGGCGCACCCGCCGTCTTGGGTCCCGTGCGGGCGGCCTCCGGCGGACCGGCGGCCTCGGCGGCCTCGGTGTCGGCACCGGGCTTCGCCGCATGTTTCGCTGCGCCCAATTCCGTGAGCCTCGTCCCGTGAATTCGCTCCATAGTGAGGACGCGCCTCGTGGTGTATTCCCAGTATAATCGAGGTATGACGATGCGCGGGTCCGTGCTCAAGGCGCGGGCGAGGCGGTCCGCATTGGCGGCTTCGGCTGTGTAATCGAGCTCCTGAAAGAGCGTGGCTGCCAGCTCATCGACGATCTCCACGAGGTCATACACGCGTCCTAGCCGGGAGCGGCGGGTAGCCACGGACGCCACTTCCCTGAGGATCTCAATGTCGGTGCGGACCACGCGTTCCACACCCGGCCTTTGGACCTTCACTACAACCTCTTCACCGGTTCTCAGGCGGGCCGTGTGGACTTGACCGAGGGACGCGGCGGCGATAGGCTCCGGATCAAAGGTGGAGAAAACCTCGTCAGGGACTGCTCCCAGCTCGCTGGCTACAACCGATTCCACTTTGGAAAACGAGAAAGGCGTTGCCTGATCCTGGAGCTTCTCAAGCTCTGCGGCGAGGGCGGGCGGCACAATGTCCGGGCGGGTGCTTAGGATCTGCCCGATCTTGACGAAGGTTGGACCGAGCTCTTCCAGCGCGCAGCGCACACGTCCCCAGCGTGACAGTCGGTACACGCCGGGGCGGGCAGGCTCGAGCCGCTGCCGCGGGAAGGCGAAGCCAGCGGCCTGCCCCACAAGGTCGGCCAGAAAGCCAAACCCATAGCGTGCAGCGACGCGGGCTATCTCGCGGTAGCGAACCAGATGCGCGTAGCTCCGAAGAATTCCCATCAGGTCGAGACCCCCCGGAGGAGGTGAGGCTCAAGCGGCGCCGGCGCGCGTGCTCCGCTTGTGGTGTGTCCCCGGGCGACCGGGGCGGTTCGCGTGCCTCGGCGGCCTGAGCCTGCTCTCCCGGTTTGGGCCCAAGGCAGGGTCAGCCTTGCGGGTGGCGCAGCCGTGCTTCGAGATCGGCGAGGTCCTTTTTCGTAGCGAGGCCGAGGTCATCGACTATCTTGCGAACCTCGCCATAGACCAGCTCGCTGAGACGCGCGCGCCCCTCTTCGCCCTTTGTCGTGAGCTCGGAGACGAGTCTCTCTGCCTCGGCGCGACCGAGCTCGCCACGCTTTACGCACTCGTCCGCGACCTTTTGGATCTTCTCTTTTGTCAGCAGGAGAGCCCCGAGGCTGAGGTCGAGGATCTTGTTCATGGTTTTCAGCATTCTAGATCACCTCCTCTATGATTCCCCACGCGGAGCTTTTGTTGCGAGGTTGCGAGTTTCGCCTCCGCACGGTTGACTCTCCACGGCACCGAAGCTTCTCATCATCGACGAGCTGGGCTACCTTACAATGGACTCGCTGGGGGCAACGCTGTCCTTCCGACTCGTCAGCGCGCGATACACCCGCGGGAGCATCATCCTCACCTCCAACAAGAGAACCCTTGCAGTGTAGGGTGGAGGACATCTTCGGGGAAGAAGTTTCCATTCCTCATAGGTAGGCTAAGAACCGAGATGGGTGCGGGAGAGGAGGGCTGAGGATGCTGCGTTTCCATTCCTCATAGGTAGGCTAAGAACCTTGACTTCCACGAGCGCCGTCCGGCCCGTCGCCTTGTTTCCATTCCTCATAGGTAGGCTAAGAACCGTCGGCCTTCGCCTCCGGCTCCGGCGGCGGGCCGTAGTTTCCATTCCTCATAGGTAGGCTAAGAACGGTCAAGATCGTCCGCGTAAGGGTCGCCCGTGATGAGTTTCCATTCCTCATAGGTAGGCTAAGAACCGGCCGCCCGCCCGCAGTCCGGACGCGAGGCGGGAATGTTTCCATTCCTCATAGGTAGGCTAAGAACTGGCAGGTGAGATAGAGTCCCACGCCGTGGATCAGGGTTTCCATTCCTCATAGGTAGGCTAAGAACCCGCAAGGCAGCCGAGGGCGAAGACGGTGAGGGCGCAGTTTCCATTCCTCATAGGTAGGCTAAGAACCCTTCGGGTCGCTCGTTTATCGCCGCGGGGAGCAGCTGTTTCCATTCCTCATAGGTAGGCTAAGAACCCTCTTCGTCCTGGAGGATCCCCCGGATTATGTCCTGGTTTCCATTCCTCATAGGTAGGCTAAGAACGCCGCGCCGGACCGGTTCGCAACCTCGCACCGGCGCGTTTCCATTCCTCATAGGTAGGCTAAGAACCGGTCTTGAGGTTGCCCCCAGGTATGTAGTGTGGCGCGTGTTTCCATTCCTCATAGGTAGGCTAAGAACTATGGGTCGCGGCGTGGGGTCCTGCACTCCCGACCAAGGGTTTCCATTCCTCATAGGTAGGCTAAGAACCTGTATGGCCTGCTCGATGTCCCACCGAAGCGCGGAATTCGGTTTCCATTCCTCATAGGTAGGCTAAGAACTCGTGCAGCACGAACCTACCCTTTCCGGACTTCGGAGTTTCCATTCCTCATAGGTAGGCTAAGAACCCTGCATCGTCCCGGTGCTCTTGCCTTCGACCTGGGTGTGTTTCCATTCCTCATAGGTAGGCTAAGAACTTGACCCTGGCAAGCTCAATGTCGCGACCTTCCGGTAGTTTCCATTCCTCATAGGTAGGCTAAGAACCGGAGAGCCAGCAGTATCAGATATTGCAGAACAACAGTTTCCATTCCTCATAGGTAGGCTAAGAACCCTCATCGTATGACACGCCCGCGGCTTCCAGGGCGGGTTTCCATTCCTCATAGGTAGGCTAAGAACGTGCTCTCCTGTTTTGCTCTCTTCCGCTTCCTGCATGTTTCCATTCCTCATAGGTAGGCTAAGAACGAGTCTCCGCATAGGGCTTCTGGTCCTCAGGCCGGTCTAGTTTCCATTCCTCATAGGTAGGCTAAGAACGCTCCGGGCCGTGTCGACAATCAAGTAATTCCCCCATCTGAGACGCAAAAGCGTCAAGGAATTCACCCACGGGACAATCACGGAATTCACCTGTATCTTGGAACCAGGAGGAGATGCCCGGTGGGAGGGCCAACCTTCTTACTGGGTCAGAGGGATTCGCAGTCGAATTCATTGGGATCCTTGGT